>JAZDHD010000313.1:0-41476 GCA_043806215.1 Pseudomonadota bacterium
AAGTGGGAGCACGAGCTATGAATACGAAAATGACAAGAGCCGGAAGCGTGAAATTAGCAATCATCATTGCGGTGGTGTGTGTCACATGGGCCGGCTCCGCCATCGCCCAAAAAGCCGACAGGTACGCGAAGGAAAAGGCTGCCGTCCGAAGTGAAGCGGAGTCCTTCGTCCAGGCGTTCAACAAGGGTGATGCCGAAAGCCTCTCATCCCACTGGGCTGAAGACGCGGAGTACACCCTTCCCTCCGGGGAAGTCCTGAAAGGCCGGGACAAGATCGAACAGGGCTTTAAAAAGTTCTTTTCCGAGAATCAGGGAATCCAGATCCAACTTGCCATATCGGAGATCCGTTTCCCTAAGCACAACGAAGCTATAGAGCAGGGCTCCGCGGTGGTTTCGCGTCCGGGAGAAAAACCAAAGGAGTTGACCTACGAAGTGACGCACGTAAAGCGGAAAGGAGCGTGGAAGATCGCCCACGTTGAAGAAACCGAGAGCGCGCAGTCGAATTACGAGCATTTGAAGGAACTTGAATGGCTGATCGGGGAGTGGGTGGACGACAGCGAAGACGTAGACGTTGAAACCCTGGCCCAATGGACCAAAAACAAGAATTTTATAACACTGTCTTTCAGAGTCGTGTTCGAGGGTCGCCCCGCGCTTGAGGGAACTGAGGTCATAGGCTGGGACCCATCGGTCAAAAGTATCAAATCGTGGGTTTTCGATTCTTTGGGCGGATTCGGACAGGGAGTGTGGTCGAGAGAGGGCTCTCGCTGGACGGTCAAAACCGCCGATGTTCTAATCACCGGCGAAAAGACCTCTGCAATCAACATCTACACGGCCCTTGACGAGAACACCTTTACATTTAATTCAATCAGCCGAGAAACTAACGGGGAACCGCAGCCCAATATCGAAGAGATCAGAGTCGTTCGCAAGCAAACCTCCCAGTAAAACCCGTCGGACCGGAATTGGAGGATTTATCCGTGAAGAATTCAGCGATTTACTTAATGGCTCTCGCATCCGTCCTGGTCTTATCGCTTGTCGATGTCGAGGCTCGCGGTCTCGGAGCGGGCGGCGGCGACAGAGGAGGAGGACCGGGCGGCGGCGGCAGAGGAGGACCGGGCGGCCATATCGGAACCAGCGCGCCTGCCCCGAGCCGTCCACCGGTTCACGTTCGGGCGCCTCAGAGGTCCCAACAGTTGAGCCGTCCCCCACAGGCGCAACGGCAAGCGCCTCAACAGGAACGCGCAAAGCAACAGCAGTCGCATCAGAGGTCTCAACAGGTGAGCCGTCCCTCACAGGCGCAACGGCAAGCGCCTCAACAGGAACGCGCAAAGCAACAGCAGTCGCATCAGAGGTCTCAACAGGTGAGCCGTTCCTCACAGGCGCAACGGCAAGCGTCTCAACAGCAAAGCGCAAAGGAACAGCAGTCGCATCAGAGGTCGCAAGAGGTGAGCCGTCCCTCGCAGGCGCAACGGCAAGCCTCTCAACAGGAACGCGTAAAGGAACAGCGGTCGCATCAGAGGTCGCAAGAGGTGAGCCGTCCCTCACAGGGGCAACGGCAAGCGTCTCAACAGCAACGCGTAAAGCAACAGCAGTCACATCAGAGGTCGCAACAGGGGCGCCGTCCGGCACAAGGGCAAGTGCAGCACTTTCTCAACCTTCCCAAGGTTTCGGAGGGTTCAAGAAAGCCGGGCCTTGGAACAATAGGAGCAGCTACGGGCGGCGCAGCCGCCGCACTGGCGCTGCAGCGTTTGTCTAAGCCCGGCGGAGGAGAGGCTCAACGTGCAGGTGTCGACCCGGCCCTTATGGATCGGTCCGGAATTGGTCATAATCGGCGCGGCGATCATGCTCAGGTGGCCCAACAAATTCGTAATAATTACCGCGGGCAAAACATGCTCGACTCTGGTTGGTGGGCAAATCACCCTCACTTGGCGAACCAGTCTTGGCACAATAAGGTGTGGCGCCATCGCGACTGGAATTATTGGTGGCGACCGGCTACCTGGGCAGTCGCGGCTGCCTGGTTCCCTTGGGGGTGGAGCTCGCCGGTTTCCTACGATTTCGGGGACAATATTCTTTACGACGACGACATTGTGTACATGAACGGGGAGAGAGTGGCCACGTCCGATGAGTATTACCAACAAGCGACCCGACTTGCCTCAACCGCCAGGGAAGACCCTCCGGATAAGACCGAATGGTTGCCTTTGGGGGTATTCGCTTTGACCCGGGGAGACACAGGTGTGTCCAACACGGTTCTCCAGCTTGCCGTGAGCAAGGAAGGCGTACTATCAGGAACATATTACAACTCGGATACCGACATCGCACGTCCCGTCAAAGGCTCGGTGGACAAGAAGACTCAGCGGGCGGCATGGACTTTTGCGGACGGCAAAGATGCCAATATTGTGATGGAAACGGGGATCAATAATCTCACTCAGGACCAAACCGAGTTACTGGTCCACTTTGGCAAGGATATTACTCAGCAGTGGTTGATGGTCCGGCTGCAAGAGCCCCCTGCAAAAAAGACCGAAACAGGAGATTCAAAGGTTCGGTGATGTCTCTCATGAGGCGCCGGGATGCCCTTCCGAATCTGAGACGGTTGGCCTTGCAGGTCAGCGCTGGTGACAATCCCAAAAAGAACCGGTTCGTTATTAGTTGTAGGACGCAGCGCCTTCGTCCGGAACAGTCGCATTGCGATTTGATACGTGAAGCCTCACAGTGGCGTTATTGGTTGGGAGTTGGGATAAATGATATCAGTAGGCGGGTTTTTGCGGGTCGGTGTTTCAGTCCTGATGTTGATAGGGCTTGCCCCGGTCAGTTTTCTGGCAGGAGGCGTCATAGGCGCAATTACCCGGTGTAGCGATGAACTGCCTGAAATTCCTCAGCCGGCCGACTATAGACCGAAAACCGTCACCACGTTTTATGCAGACGGGGGGACGATCATTGGGGTATTTTATAAGCAAAAGAGATTTGTCGTCGATCTCGACCGCGTCCCTTTTCACGCTTCGCATGCTTTCATCGCTGCAGAGGATAGTCGTTTCTTTGACCACCATGGCGCAGATTGGAGGGGAATCGCACGAGCAGTGTTCAAGAATGCAATGGCGTTCAAAGTTCAGCAAGGGGCAAGCACCATCACGCAACAGGTGGCTCGACAAGTTTTCTTGACTAATGATAGGACAATCTCGCGAAAAATCAGAGAGATGCTGTTGGCACGGAAAATTGAGCAGCTTTGGGGAAAGCAAGAGATCCTTTACGTGTATCTCAACGAGATCTATTTGGGTGATCAGTGTTACGGGATAGAGGCCGCCGCCCGCAATTACTTCGACAAGCACGTGGGACAACTGAGCATAGCGGAAGCAGCCTTATTGGCGGGCATCGTTCCCAGTCCATCAAAATACAACCCGTTCAAGAACCGGCATATGTCAGTAATAAAACAGCGGCTGGTTCTCGGGAACATGCTGACATCCGGAGTCATCACAGAGGAGGAGTACGAAAAGGCGTTAGCAGAGAAACTGAAATTCCGAACCAAGGCGGAGCGGCCTTTCGACATAGTGCCCGACTTCACGGAAGCGGTGCGTCGCTATGTGGTAAAGAAATACGGAGAATCAAGAGTCTATCAAGAGGGGTTGAAGGTATATACAACGTGCAGACTTGAGGATCAGCAAAGAGCAATCCAGTCTCTGAAGCAGGGACTGGATGAAATCAAGGGTCGAGAAAAACAGCACACCCTACTGCGCAATATCAAGAAGGAAGATGTGGCCGGATTTCTCGGCGGCCGTTCTATACCCAAACTGTCGGCAGGTCATGATTACCAGGGCCTGGTGACCGGGGTTTCCCAGTCCCCAAAGGGCACTCGGCTACACGTATCCTTGGATGAACTCGTTCACGGACATGTCAATCTGCCCAAACGCTCATCAGCTTACACCGTCGGCCACCTGCTGTCGTTAACATTCGAAAAGTACGAGAACAGTGTACCTGTCTTTGTGCAAGCCGAGGACCCCCCATTACAAGGAGCGCTTGTGTGTATCGAGAACGGCACCGGGTTTGTCCGAGCACTTGTTGGAGGGTCATCCCGCGACCACTTTCAATTCAACAGGGCGACGCAGGCGAAACGCCGGCCGGGGAGCGTTTTCAAGCCGATCATTTATGCAGCGGCCCTCGAGCAGTTTGGATACACGCCTGCTACCGTTATTGTCGATGAGCCGGTGGTGATAAAACTGAAGGGACTGGACCAAGATTGGGTTCCAAACAATGCCGACCGATCCTTTCTTGGCCCCATTTCCGTGCGCCGTGCTTTGGAGAACTCCCGGAATATTTGCACGATAAAGATCCTCATGGATGTCGGTTTCGATGCGGCGATCCAACTTGCACGACGAATGGGTATTCGATCAGAGCTCGAGAGAAACCTCTCCCTCTCTTTGGGGACCTCCGAGACATCCTTGTACGAACTGACATCCGCTTATACGGTGTTTCCCAACGGTGGAATTTTCCTGGAGCCCGTATTGGTGAAGAAGATCGAGGACCGCTATGGAAACCTTCTCGAAGATAATACTCGAATCACGAGGCTCGATGAGGGATTGGCATCGGTGCCCTCACTTCGTGAAAAACCGGGGAAAACAGCAGTCACGCCGGTCCGCGTGAAAACCTTGGGGAAGGCCCGGCTTCCGCAGGTTGAGTGCCCCTCTCCGGAGGACCCGATGCAGGTGTGGCCGAGCGGCCGGAAAAGTTTCGGGAGATTGGTGAATGACCTGAGAGCACCTCAGGCATCGACCGCGACACCCGCTCCCAATGCGTGCCCGCCTCCCCGTCCGAGGTTGGAGCAGCCGGCGCTCTCACCGCAGACGGCGTTCATCATGACGTCTCTTCTCCAGGGAGTGGTACGGAGCGGAACTGGGGCCGGGCTCGCCAAATACACCAAGAGGCGGGATCTGTGCGGTAAGACCGGAACCACGGACAACTCAGATGACGCTTGGTTCATAGGGTACAACCCAAACTATACCACCGGGGTCTGGGTAGGATTCGACGACAACAGAACATTAGGACGAGAGGAAACCGGGGCCCAGGCTGCCCTTCCCATTTGGGGCTACTTCATGAACGGACTTCTGGAGGGTAGTCCGCAAAAAAAGTATCCGGTCCCGGAGAAACTCGTAAGAAGAAGCATGCCTACGGTTGTCTTCGACAAAGGAACCGGAACCGTGATCGGTACCACTATGGAACATGTGTATGCCCCTTTGTCCGGGAAAACATTGACCGTTTCTCCTCTTGACAGTCTTGAGGCGATCCAGGTTGCTCTAGCTGAAGCCGAGCAGGTGAGGGAACAGAGAGCGATGGCCGGCCGGCTCTATGAGGCAACATACGTCCCCAATCAGCACGGACCAATCCCGGTGGTCGCCGGGTCGGCCTTATCTCCACAGGACGCTGCCGGAAGTAACCCAACAACTCCGCCTCTACGCTCACAGCCTGTGAAGGTGCACACTTGGCCGGGGGCAGCGAGGGCACAACCCATTCCGGCCGCAGCTCCGATCAGCAATCCGTGATGGCCGTCAGACCGACGCGTTTGTGACGAAGCCGTACGATTTTGAGGAATTCCGGCGGACTGAAAGGACTGTTGTGGACCTCTGGAACACCAGAGCGGCTTAGATAACTCGCGCAACGGGCAACAATTTCCGGCAGGGATGTTACTGTCCGGGTGCTTGGTACGGCCAGAGACCCCCTTCATCGGTACATGAAGCGCTTCGGGATTGGGAGCGAAATTAAGTCCAAGGATGAACGCGATTGACCTACTTTAGGGCACCGAATGAATGTGTAACCCATCGAAACAACAGAGACCCGGAATTCAGTGGCCCGTTATCAGGACACTCACCCCTTTCTTGCCTACCTCTCGTATCCCACCCCGAAGTCGTCGACAGTGGCTAAACCACCCGACATATCCGCTCTTCTAGGAAGCTCGGCTTCATTTGCCGCCGTTGGCACGAAAACTGCATGTCCCCATTGTGAGGGTTAAGTGCTTCAGCACTCGATAAGTCGACAACGACTCACCGTCTAACAAAGTAATGTAAGTTGGAAGCGAACTGGTACGGTACCACCCATATTCCTCCCGGTGACGTGGATCCCGGGAGTGGGACTCAGGAGATAGTATTATGAAGAACAAATTGTTTATTGGATTGACGCTCTCTTTTGTCGCTCTGCTAACCTTAGTGCCCGCAAAGGCAATATCCCAAGTATATTATTACGGAACCGATACGGGCGTCGTGTACGGCGGTTCCTATAGCTATGGTCCGAGTTTGGGATTCGGATTTGGCCCCGGTTGGGTTAGTGACGGCGGTTATTATCGCGGCGGCAATTATCGCAGCGGCAATCATCGCAGCGGCAATCATCACAGAGGCAATCATCACGGACGACGCTAAGTAATATGGGGGCCCCAGAGTCCTCCCTTGCTGCCAATCTCACGTACCAGCTTATTGAGGGCGGTTTTCGGACCGCCCTTTGCTTTCTCTTGCCAAATGACCTCCATCAAAGCGTATAGGGGCAGGAACAACCGGTTACTAGGTCGCTGCCATCCTGGTGGGATCAGGGAGCGGCGCCTCTGCCGGTTTCCATCCCCTGCCGGGTCAAACGGAAAGAGACGACTTCCCGCACTCGGCTTGCCTGTGTTTTCGCTCCAAGGGTTATAAGACCTATCACTCTGGGCGTACCTTCGGTGCGCAGTGGAAATGTGCTCCTCTCACCAATCACAGTGGGGAAAGATCGTTTCGAGGCCGGTGGTGGATCTGCATCTGACTTTTCTCCCAGCGATCTGCCGTGCCTCCGTCATTGCGCTTTCCGGGCACGATTGGCCCGGCAATGTCGGGGAATTACGAAACGTGATCGAACGCACACTCATTCTCTCCGACAGCAAAGAGTTGGATGTGGCTCTCCCCTCGGTTAGGCAAATCACGAGGTTTGTTCCACCTATAAACTTTCCCGGTGCAGGCCGCACGCTTCACGAGGTGACCGATGAGATCCTATCACTGTGTTTGGAGGAACACTGCGGCGCTGCGACGGGAATTGAAGATGCACCGCACACACCGGGGCATAGCTCGAGACTCTCTTTATCGGTACATGAAGCGCTTCGGCATTACGAGCGAAAGTCAGTCCAAGGATGGACCCGATTGACCGATAGTAAGGCGTTGGACGCCCTCGCAACCCACTGATAAAACAGCGACCACGAATTTGGTGGCCCGTTATTAGGACACTTGCCCCCTTTCTTGCCGACGCTTCATATCTCATCCCAAAACTCAGTACCCGTTGGTAACCAAGCGATAGCTCATATCTTCTAGGAACTCCTTTCTATCGCCCGCTTCTGGCACGAATAGTGCTTAAGAGAGGTGCAAGGAACAATGGACAATCTGTTGAATTAAGCAAATCAACGCTCACTCTGATCTGTTTTCGGTCATTCCTGCGAGGGCTTCATGAAAGATAAGACAGCAGTAAATATCGTTATTGGGGGAGCGGCCGGACAAGGCTTGGCAACTATCGGGCGGCTTCTCGTCGGCATGTTGGTGAAATCGGGATACTCGGTCTGCGCCTGGCAGGAATTCGAATCAAGGATTCGGGGCGGTCATAACACTTTTTCGGTAAGTGCCTCCGCGGATCCAAGGCTGGGCGCTCGAGAAGGGATCGATATACTGGTGGCTCTGAGCGAGAAGACCGTGGGCCTGCACGAGCAGAACCTTGCGGAAAAAGGCATTGTGATACGGGAAGAGACTGATTCCGAAGCAGCTTCGTCCCGTTTCCTCGATGTGCCGTTCAATGACCTGGTCTCCGGGAAATTTACCAACTCAGCGGCCTTGGGAGTGGTGGCAGGCATACTCGGGCTTGACGGAAAAATGGTTCTTGCCGAAGTGGAAACCTTCTTTGGTGAAGGGAAGGCTCACGCGGTCAAAAGCACTCAGGAATCCATTGCCAAGGGAATAGACTGGGTTCGGGAAAGAAACATCGACTTTCCCGCCGTATCGCCGGCAAAGGATAAGGGGCCTCGATCAGTCATGAGCGGACATGAAGCGGTAGCTCTCGGAGCCCTCTCGGCAGGGATGAAATTCTACTCATTCTATCCCATGAGTCCCTCTACGTCCATTGCCGATGCGCTCTTGAGGTGGGCCGAAGAGATGGAGGTGGTGGTCGAGCAGTGCGAAGACGAGATTGCAGTGCTGAACATGGCACTGGGAGCCTCGTTTGCCGGTGCACCCAGTATGGTCGGGACATCAGGGGGCGGATTTGCCCTCATGACGGAAGCCGTAAGCCTGGCCGGCGTCAGCGAAACGCCCGTAGTGATCGTGGTGGCACAGCGGCCCGGGCCTGCAACAGGATTACCCACAAAGACCGCGCAGAGCGATCTGGAGTTCGTGTTGCACGGCGGCCATGGGGAATTTCCCCGAGTGATTTTTGCCCCGGGAACCGTTGAGGAATGCTTCCACATAACCCGGAAGGCGTTCGAGATGGCCGGCCTGATCCAGGGACCGGTCATTGTCCTGACCGACCAGTTCCTTGCAGATCACTACACCGACATTGAACCGTTTGACCTGGACGGGCTCGATCCCGTGTCCTGGGGGTACCCGCCCGCTGACGGCACATCCGAATTCCTCAGCTATCGCTTCACGGAGGCGGGCGTCTCGCCTCGGCTCTTTCCCGGTTTGACGACTCGCCTTGGGTCGCCCTATGACATAGAGCAGCTCGTGATTGGTGACAGCCATGAACACACTGAAGACGGCCACGTTACCGAAGACCCATCCGTAAGGAGGCGCATGGTGGACAAGCGGATGCGCAAGGAGTCCGTAATCCGCAAGCATCTGGTGCCTGTCCAAGTGGAAGGGGACTCGGAGCCGGACCTTCTCATCGTATCATGGGGGTCGACCAAGGGCGCGACCAGGGCCGCTGCGGATGCTCTGCGAGCGAAAGGCCGTAAAGTGGGCACACTTCACCTGACACAGGTTTGGCCCCTACCGGCTGAGGATTTGCTGCGACACCTTCGGTCAGCCCACTTGGTTGCCTGCGTTGAGGGTAACGCCACCGGCCAACTCGCCGGGCTGATTCGTAGGGAGACCGGCTTCGCTATCCACCGGAACATACTCCAATACGACGGCAGACCCATCATGCCGGAATGGATTCTTCGAGAAATAGACCGAATAGAAAGCGGGGCCGACGATGGCGGCAAAAGATGATTTCGGAGATTTCGAGACAGCTTGGTGTCCGGGATGCGGCAACTTCGTGATCCTGAACGCAGTAAAAGATGCCCTGGTGGCGCTGGATCGTAAACCTCACAATTTGCTTTTCGTATCGGGAATCGGCCAGGCGGCCAAGGCTCCCCACTACCTGCGGGCTAATGTCTTCAACGGTTTGCACGGCAGAGCCCTGCCCGTTGCCACTGGTGCGAAGCTCGCCAATCGCGATCTCGACGTCATAGTCCAGAGCGGCGACGGCTGCGTCTATTCGGAAGGCGGCAACCACTTCCTCGCGGCCATTCGCCGGAACATCGACGTTGCGCTCCTTGTGCATAACAACCACGTCTACGGTCTCACGAAAGGACAGGTCAGCCCCACATCCACGCGGGACGACGGCTTCATCACCCGTCCGCAGCCCGAAGGCTCCTTTGTGCAGCCGTTTAATCCGCTTGTTACGGCGATTGCCGGGAATGCAGGATTTGTAGCCAGAGGTTTCACCGGTTATCCTAATCATCTTTCAGAACTGATCCGGAAGGCAATCCTACACAAGGGGTTTGCGCTGGTGGACATACTTCAGCCCTGCGTTTCCTTCAATGATGTGAGTACCTTTCAGTGGCTCAAGCAACGTTGCGAGAAGATCCCCGATGGCCACAACACAGCGGACCGTTCGGCTGCCCTGGAGCTTTCCGAGCAATGGGGCGAGCATATTCCGATCGGAACTTTCTATCGGAATGATCGCATCCCCTTTGGGGAACGCTTTGCAGCGGTGTCAAAGGGTCCGTTGGCCCTCCAAGGGACGGACAAAGAGGCGTTGAAAAGGATCATTGAGTCTTACACGTGAAAAACTCCCTCACCGAGCCGGTCGCGACAGAAGGCGGTTCCGGCAAGAGGGCCTTGGAGGACGGCTATCTTATGGCCCGGTTGTCGGACATTGGTCCCGTTCTTGTCCGCCCTTGCCGGCTCACCCCGAACTCCATCACTGTGCCCAACTAACTAACACTACAACGTCACTTAGTGTTCATTGAAAACTTCAAGCATGCACCTTCTTCTATGTGACAGGTAGGCCCGATGGTTTCGGGACTGTATCCAAGTTATCTGTTCGATCAGCGTTTCCAGTGTATGCTGCTTCATTGGCAAAATGACTTTGAACAAAACCCTAAGCTGCGACAGAGTAATGGACGGTGCTTTTCTTCCCCATCCTGATTTTCAGGTGCCAGAGGAAGAAATGTGCGAGTATGCAGGTGATCATGTGGTGCTGCCATCCTGGAAACTTACGCACCTCGTAATGGTCCATGCCGAGTTCTGTCTTGGTTTCCTGAAAACACTGTTCTATAGCCCATCTCAGACCGCTGAGCCATACAAGGGCTTAGCCTTGTGCTGCCCGAGGCGTTACTGATGAAATAGCTGTATTGTGGATCGTCGCCCAAGGTTCGACGGATCAGCAACCAAACGGTTTTCTTTGGAAGCCCGGCAGCCGACAAGATAACCCGGCGCCGGGCGAACTCATAGACGATCGGTCCCTTGGTCCCTTCCGACACCTTTCGACGATACCAGAAGTAGTCGTTCATGTTCTTGGCTAGCCCCAGTTTCCTAGTTATGAAAAGGTGATCTTATTTCTGGTGTGGTCTCGGCAGGTTATAGCTAATCCCTTCTTACCCTAAAACGGGGATTTTGCCTTTCGCTGGGTTCTCAAGGATCTCTATGTGCCGGTCATGCGTCAGCCTCCGAAGACGATCAGCGCGCCACTCGTCTCATTTACGCGATTTATGCGCGCTATTGCGCCGCTGGTTGTTCGTCAAGAAGTATGCTACCTTGCTCCCCCAGAGGCCACGAGGCATGATCTTGACGAGGTGTTCGTGGATTGGCGTTAGCCACATTACACTTCGCGCCCGATCAGGCCACCTTGACCAAAACGCGAAGAAAAGGAGCAGAGACATCCCGCAAAGGCATATAGGGTATAGGGATAGCAGTGTCAAGCTTTATCAGAGCGGTTTCTTCTGAAAGTTAGTTAGGGCATAGTCGGGCGTCCAGAAAAAGCCACTCATACTGAAGACTTATCAGACTTTCCAGAGCGTAACTAGGAAACTGGGGCTAGATCGTCCACGGCCAAAGGCTTGCTGTCGGGATCAGCCAAGATTCTTTTTGTGCGTTTCTTTCCTCCCCAACGGTACTCCTTGGTAATGGTCATCGGCCGCTTCAACCAGCATAACGTATCTTTTGGGACCGATACGAAGTAGGTTTTGCCGGGCAGTGCCTCAACTGCTGCGATAAACTCCGGGCTGACCCCGTATAGCGAGTCGGCAAGCACATACTTGAAGGGCAGAACATCTTCTTTACTGACGGCATTGAGCATTTCCACGGCTAGTTCGGGCTTGGTCTGGAAAACAGTGTCGGCAGGCAGCTTGCATTTTTTCCGACGTTCAAGATAATCGTCGCCGAACCATTCCTCCGGGATGAACAGTCGCTTGTCGACCAGGGCGTATCCGTGTTCAGATACATATCCGGCAAAGACCCCTACCTGGCAACTGTCGACTTTTCCGATAGTCCCACAGTATTGGCGAGCGACACCGACGGAGTCTTGACCCTTTTTGACAAAACCACTTTCGTCGAAGATCAGGGCCCCATCTGAGCTGCCCAGATCATCATTAACGAAACTTCGATACTTGGACATAATCTTCTCATCGTCCCACGGTGCATCACTGACAAAACGTTGCAATGCCCTGACATTGCCGTCTTTCAGAGCTAGTGCGATGGGTTCAATGGATTTGCGTTCCAGATCGCCAACTATTCTCATAGCTATTCTGATTCTTCTGATTTTTTGGCGCGCTCATGACCTGGGGATATGGTCGTCGCTGGGGACGTGGCTCCAGTCGTGTCGTGGGCTCGCTTCTGGTCATCGTGATCGCTCTCGTCCTGATGGGCCTTATCTGATCGTGCGAACCACTAAAAGAGCCGGCGAATCTATCGGGTTGAGCAGGTCGCAATAGAAGGTGCGCCGCACGAACACTGCCCATAGCCCGAGACCCCTTTTATCGGTACATGAAGCGCTTCGGCATTACGAGCGAAATTTGGTCCAAGGACGAACCGGATTGACCGATGGTAAGACACTCAAGCAATTTACAACCCCCTGAAACAACAGAGACTATGAGATCGGTGGTCCGAGAGTAGGACACTCGCGCCCCTTTCTCGCCGACCTCTCGCATCTCACCCGCAACGTGATGATTGAGGCTAACTACCTGACAGTTCATATCTTTCGGACAAAAGCTCCCCGCCTTCACCAATTGGCACGATAAATGCTTACGTACCGGTAAGCGGTAAAAAGCATCGGCACTCGATAATATGAAACGCTTGGTGAGGCTCTGGACTATAGCGGCGCTCCTTGAATAATGCGGACACCTTCACGTTTGTAATTGCGTCGCCGCGCTCCTCGCAATGACGGAACCGACCGGTGGGAGCGTTGAGGAACAGGATTAGGATCACCAAGAAATTAAAAGCACCTCACTATAGTACTCCCCGGAGGGAAGTACGGCCACATATTGACGGAAACGGCCCCAGTCCGGCAGCACAGGCCTCCATGCCGGTCTCTTCTCCTTCGAGCGCCCGGCAGGGACGCTACAGAGCGTTTCCAGGAATATATCACGGCATTTGTGTCGCAGTGCAACAGGCGCGGCAATTCCAGCCAACTCAGGTGGCGTCACGGCGAGTGACCGGGACCGGATTGTTTCGCCCATAACAAATAAGGAGTCGGAGGATACTACAATGAGTATTTTCGGAGTAGGCCTTGGAACCATCCTGGTGATTGTTTTGATTGTATACCTCATTCGGTAACAGGTGCACACTCAAATGATTGCTCACAGTAATTTCAATCCGGGCGATTGACTCTGCTCATTTTCGTACAACAGGTTTTGGCGGTGCAGATGGCGGAGCAGCGGAAGCCGGCTGGGTCAGTCACCCGGACATAGAGAGATCGGCAATGCCCATCGAAAGACGATTCGATGATTTGATTGCCGCCGTCCGGAGTGCACTTGGCGCTGATTCCGGCCCAGTGGCTGCTCAACATTGTAGGCGAATTGTATTTGATCACATGACCGCGGTGTATGGGGCGGATCACGTCTACACCGGACATTTCGGGAATTGCGTTCGCGAAGGCGAGGAAAAGGAAAAGAGAACATGATTGAAATCAAAGTACCTATGAGAGTGAGTGACATACTAAGAACCACTGTGGAGAACGGTCAGGGAGAAAAACTTGGTACGATTCACGATTTCATTGTGGGTGTGGATGGACGCCTCAAATACGCCATCCTGTCTCACGGAGGTTTCCTGGGCATGGGGGACGCGTTGATTCCGATTCCGTTTGACGCTCTCAGGCAGGGCGGCGAAAAGAGAACAGCGCTGCTTGACATTGACAAACAGACCTTGGGAAAGGCCCTCAATTTCGAGAGCAAGACATGGCCCGACTTCACTGCCTCTGAATGGGAGGAAAAAGTCGATAGATACTTTGCGGCCTATGCGGCGGGTGCTGGTCACCCCCAACCGGCGTAAGGGGGTGCCGGGAGCAACCGTCAGCGAACAAATTTTGTAGAGGGGGTCGGTTATGTCCATAGAGGGGAGTATCGATAGTCTGATAGAAGCGGGCTGGGGTGTGCTTCATTCTGATTTTGATCCGGTTGCCTTTCAGCGCTGGAGGCGTGAAGCTTTCGCTTGTCTCACCGCAGTGGTTGGGCCGGATCATGTCTACACCAGACATTTCGAGAATTTCGTTAGGCAAGGCGGGGAAGCAGATATTCTTGCGGCCTGCGGACATACTGAGGGCAGTCAAAGAACAGATCGCCGGTAACGAGCGGCGAGGGGTCAATTTTGGGAAGGGGCTATTCTCTGATAAACCACGGAAACGTTAATGGGAGAAAATCATGAAACGTCAATTGTCTATAACCTTTTCAGTACCTTGTGTGGTGATATTTCTTTCTCTTATGTCGGGGTTTGCTCTGGCCGAGAAGAGACATTGGTTTGTGGTCAAGGACAAGGGCGGCCCATGTAGGGTGATCGAGGCAGAGTCCGTTACAGGGCCCTTCAATACCAAGGCAGCGGCCGAAACAAGAAAGAACAAAGTCTGTCCAAAGGAAGCCCAGCAATCAACGGAACAGCAGCGCCCCGCACAAGAGCAGGCCGAACCGATGCGACGTCGGCACCAGCAGCGAGAAGAGACCCGGTCACAACACCTAAGGCAAGAGCAAACACCGCGCAAAAAACACGAGCAGGCCGAACCGATGCGGCGTCGGGACCAGCAGCGCGACGAGGCTCAGCAAGAACAGCCAAAGCAACGGCAGCCGCCTCAGCGACACGAGCAGACCGAAAAGATCAAGGGAAAGGCCCAGGAAAAAGTTGAAGGGGCCAAGTCCCCAGTGGAAAAGGGTAAGGCAAAGGCAAAGGAACCCATTCCGTCGGACAAGAAGAATTGATGGCGGTTTTAGAGGCTCTCTTGTCTGGTTTATCGGACGAAACTGAGGACGGGTGGGACCTATTCGTATGAGAGGCCCCATGCCAATTCTAAGATGCGAGTCGCACGCAGTAGGAATATCAGGGCATTATGCCACATCGTCCCCAAGTTGGTCAGCCAAGCGGGGTGTTCTATGGCACAAATACGGTCGCACATTCTCTAAACACGCGGTAGCGTCCCGGCGTCCCTTGGAACAAAGCTGCCGGAATGATAATGAAGAAAGAGAAAGAGAAAGAGAAAGAGAAAGAGAAAGAGAATGGTCCCGAAGCGGAGAAGGCTGTATTCGACGGGCACAAGCACGTTGAGCGGGTCGCAATAGAAGGTACGCCGCACACACACGGGGCATGGCCCGAGACCCCCTTTATCGGTACATGAAGCGCTTCGAGATTGTGCAGGAACAACGGACCAAGGACGAACCGGATTGGCCGATATTAAGACATCCAAGCAATGTTCAACCCCTTGAAACAACAGAGACTGATGAGATCAGTGGCCCGATAATAGGACACGCCGCCTCTTTCTCCCCGACCTTTCGCATCTCACCCGCAACATGATGATTGAGGCTAACTACCTGACAGTTCAGATCTTTCGGACAAAAGCTCCCCGCCTTTACCAATTGGCACAATAAATGCGACACGTACCGGTAAGCGGTAAAAGCATCGGCACTCGATAATCTGAAACGCTTGGTGAGGCTCTGGACTATAGCGGCGCTCGTTGAATAATGCGGACACCTTCACGTTTGTAATTGCGTCGCTGCGCTCCTCGCAATGACCGAACCGACCGGTGGGAGCGTTGAGGAACAGGATTAGGATCACCGAGAAATTAAAAGCACCTCACTATAGTACTCCCCGGAGGAAGTACGGCCACATATTGACGGAAACGGCCCCAGTCCGGCAGCACAGGCCTCCATGCCGGTCTCTTCTCCCTCGAGCGCCCGGCAGGGACGCTACAGAGCGTTTCCAGGAACATATCACGGCATTTGTGTCGCAGTGCAACAGGCGCGGCAATTCCAGCCAACTCAGGTGGCGTCACGGCGGGTGACCGGGACCGGATTGTTTCGCCCATAACAAATAATGAGTCGGAGGATACTACAATGAGTATTTTCGGAGTAGGCCTTGGAACCATCCTGGTGATTGTTTTAATGGCTCATGCGGTAACAGGTGCGCACTCAAATGATTGCTCACAGTAATTAATAATAGGTAAACCCCCGGCTCTGCCGGGGGACTCACAGAGTTTGACTCAAGGAGATATTATCAATGAAAACACAAGATGAGATGAGAGACGAAATAGCCAAAGCGAAGCTTAAGTATGGAGGTGGGGGGCTTGTTTGTGGAGCAGTTATCGCAATGATCGTCGGCTTTGTATGGGGTGGCTGGACAACCTCCAGCTCGACCAAAAGGATGAGCGAAGAAGCGGTTTTGGCGAGTCAAGCGGCAATCTGCGTCGCCCAATTTATGAAGGAACCGAACCATGGGGAGAAACTGAAAGAATTGGAGAAATTAAACAGCTGGGAGAAAGCTAAATTCATTGAAAAAGGTGGCTGGGCTAAAATGCCCGGAGGAGAAAACGCAGACCTTGCTGCATGCCGAGCCTGCGCCGATGGGCTTGATCTTATTATCAAGAAATGAGTTTGGCCGGCAAAGGTGACTCATAGGTTTGGTTTATCGTAGATTAGCGCTGCCGGCTTTTTCGAATAGTCCAACTTCTCGTCCCTACTCAGAGAGCTTTAGGTAAAGCACAACGAAAAAGGGCACGGAATATCGTGCCCTTACGGTAGCCAACTGTGGGTCGATTAATACATACCGCCAGGAGGCATTCCGCCGCCGGGCATTGCGGGTGTTTCTCTCTCTTTGGGCTTCTCGGCGACCATTACATTGGTGGTCAGCATGAGACCCGCGACGGATGCAGCATTCTGCAAAGCCAGCCTCGTGACCTTAGCCGGATCGATTACGCCGCTTTCCATCAGGTCTTCATATTGTTCGCTCTGGGCATTGAAGCCGAATGCCCCTTCTTTGGCCCTTACTCTGTCTACGACTATTGAGCCTTCCTGACCGGTATTCGCTGCGATTTGGCGGATGGGCTCCTCTAGGGCTCTCCTGACGATTTTCGCGCCCATTTTTTGGTCGTCTTCCAGGTTGAGCTTCTCGATTGCGTCAAGGCATCGCAGATAGGCCACGCCACCGCCCGGAACAACGCCTTCCTCAACCGCAGCGCGCGTCGCGTTGAGAGCGTCTTCAACACGCGCCTTCTTTTCTTTCATCTCTGTTTCCGTGGCTGCGCCCACATTGATGACTGCCACGCCGCCGACCAATTTGGCCAATCTTTCCTGGAGTTTTTCACGGTCGTAATCGGAAGTGGTTTCTTCGATCTGAGTCCTTGTCTGTCTCACGCGGGCTTCGATCTTCTCCTTTGCGCCATAGCCGTCGACTATTGTTGTGTTGTCCTTGTTAACACTGACCCGTTTGCATCGGCCAAGATCATCCAGGGTCACCTTTTCCAGCTTGAGGCCCAGATCCTCGGAAATCAACCGACCGCCGGTTAACACGGCAATGTCTTCGAGCATCGCCTTTCTGCGGTCGCCGAAACCGGGAGCCTTCACTGCGCAAGCATTAAGGGTTCCTCTCAACTTGTTTACCACCAGGGTGGCGAGGGCCTCTCCTTCCAGATCTTCAGCAACGATGAGGAGCGGTTTCCCCATCTTCGCTACCTGTTCCAGTAGCGGCAGTATGTCGCGCATGTTGGAAATCTTTTTTTCGTGAATCAGGATGTAAGGTTCGTCCAGGGAGACTTCCATCCGCTCTGGATCGGTCACAAAGTATGGGGAGAGATACCCGCGATCGAACTGCATCCCCTCGACCACTTCGAGAGAAGTTTCTATGGCCTTGGCTTCTTCAACGGTGATAACGCCCTCTTTACCGACCTTTTCCATTGCTTCTGCTATGATGTTACCGATGGTGGAGTCGTTGTTTGCGGAAATTGTGCCGACCTGAGCGATTTCCTTTTTATCCTTCGTGGGTTTGGAGATCTTTCTTAACTCGGTCACAACCGCTTCAACCGCGGCGTCAATTCCTTTCTTGAGTTCCATAGACGACGCGCCTGCGGCAACCATCTTGATGCCTTCACGGTAGATTGCCTGGGCGAGAACTGTAGCTGTGGTGGTACCGTCACCGGCAACATCGGAGGTCTTGGACGCAACCTCTTTCAGCATCTGAGCGCCGAGGTTCTCGAATTTGTCTTCCAGTTCAATTTCTTTTGCTACGGTAACGCCGTCTTTGGTAACATTGGGCGCTCCCCAGGATTTCTCCAGAATCGCGTTGCGACCTTTGGGGCCGAGAGTGGACTTCACGGCATCAGCCATGATGTTCACCCCTTTGAGTATCTTATCCCTCGCCTGTTGCTCAAACAATATTATTTTGGGGGCCATTTATCGTGCTCCTCATAGAGTCCGTGTTTTTTCTTCTGCATTCAATTCTTGATGGCGGCGATTATGATTCAACCAGTCCCAGCACTTCGTCTTCTTTCAAAATAAGGTACTCGTTGCCTTCAATTTTGATTTCCGAGCCCGAGTATTTTCCGAACAGAATCGTGTCGCCCGCTTTCACTTCCAGAGGAATGAGTTTTCCGTCTTCCAGGCGCTTGCCTTGACCTACTGCGATGACTTTGCCTTGCTGGGGTTTCTCTTGGGCGGTGTCGGGTACAATGATTCCTCCCTTGGTTTTTTCCTCCGATTCTACCCTTTCAACGAGAATACGATCGTACAGAGGACGAAATTTCATCGGTCTACCTCCGGTCAATTCTTGGGGATGTGATTGCGGAAAGTCCTGAACGTCCTAGTTAATAGATGCCCATGCCCGACTGCATTGTCAACCCATTGCTCGAAGAATGCTTTCTCGTAGGGTGATCTTCTGCAGGACCGGGTGAGGTGGACCCCTCTGTCAAGACAAATTTACTCTTAGTTTGCGTGGTCCCAAGCCCTAATAGCTTTTTCAACGCCTTGTGGACCGAGAGGCGAGGCTATCGACCCAAAAATAGTTGCGAATTCTGCAACTCTTCCTGAATCTTCCAGCGGGTCAGCGTGGCGGAGTATGAATTGGATGTTCGCCATTAATGTTGTTCCGATCTTTGCATACGTGGCAAGTTCGTCTTCGTTCTCGCTTTCGATATGAGCTTGAAGAGCGTTCTCAACACCTTCCGGACTGAGAGGTTCAGCTATCCTCCGAAAAGCAGCCGCGATTTCTACTAGGTCGGCTGAATGGTCTTTCCATGCGTTTGCTTTGTTCATAGAGTCTATGAGGTGCGCCAACGCTGCTCCAATACACGAATAACCTTTAGGGTCCTGCATCCCTTCATCCCCTTCGCAGTTTACCGCGTCTTTAGAACATCACCGACTCTCAAATCCTTTAGACCAGTCGGTTGAAAGCTACTGTAATCTTATCATATCACTATGATAGATCTATATATACGGCTCCGTGGGTCTCTCCCGAAGGATTGAGCTGATAAAAGAAGAATCAAGTAACACAATCAGTGAGATCCATGATTAATACACCACGTGGGAACTTTAGTTCAATATGGATGTCAACATCCATGTAAAGGTTGAAAGGAGCCGAGTAAATGACGAGTTTCACGGCACTTATCAGATCAGCAGGAACTATTTTGCACAATGAGTTCGACCCACAAGTATTCCTGAGTTGGAAATCCTCTTCTTTTATGACCCTCACCAACTTGTTGGGTCCTCTTCACTACTACACGCGGAATTTCTCACTCCTCACCTCTGAGATAAATGAGCGTAGCTTACTGACCGGTAAGGGTATTCTAATCGCAGCTCGTGAAATGATGACGCCTCAAGTGCAAGCGATATAGAATTGATCAGATGGTCGCAAAGTATGACCTTATCGCTTAGTGCTCGTTGTCGTAATTACGGTCGCACAACCTGAGCCGTCTTCCCGGCGTAGGCCGGGAACCAGTCTTGTTTTCCCGGACCCCGGCCTGCGCCGGGGAGACGGCGGGCAGGGACGCCCGCCCCACGCTCAAGACTGAGCTTCCGGGCAGTCTTTCGTAGCCCGGGCCTCCGTGCCCGGATATTCTTCTTGCCGGCACCCAACATGGCTGCGAGACGAAAATATGTGACCGAACTTATGAAATGCCGCACTTAGCTTTGGAGACACGGCATGATGCTTGAAAGGATCCAGCGCTGTAAATATATCTTGGATACCCTACACCGGGATGATGTAAGCGACAGGTTTCACAAGGTGATGCTCCCCGACCCGCGCCTTGCTCCTTTGGAGAATTATTTCACAATCGAGATACGCTTCGAATCAAGTGGCTCCTGTGTTGCATTCTACACGCGTCACTGATCACAGGTTCCCTCTGACCTCGCCACGCAGTTCTTAGGCCGACAGACGTGTTTGCGCCTCCTTGGCGGCCCCCAGATAGCCGGCCCGCAGCGGACAGTCCACTGAGCGGTATTCTCCCTTTTTGTCCTTGACCTCTATGCGGGTTAACCTGTCGACTTTAGGTGAAAGTCCTTTCTGCTTCATCTCATTGAAGGCCTCCATAGCCTCCTCAAGAGTTTCAGCAAAAACGTCATGATGTGCCGTAGTAACAAATCGGTACGTTTTCATAGCTCCACCTCTCTATGTTTTGACAACTGCGGCCGGCAGATGTTTCCCGCATTGCGACCAGGTTCATGGAACCCGATCTCCAAAGCGCTCTGCTCCAAAGAAAGCGCCTCAGGCTTAGCCGGCTCGATTCTCCGCGACATTCTCCCTCGGGGTAATGGTTTAGTATGGATAATTTTCCAACATTTGTCCGCACAGCATACCTGAGCAATCATATGCCCTCAGAATCATAGATCATCATCGAGTCACTGTGCCTGGAGGCCCTGCGGCGCTGTGACGGGAATCGAAGATGCGCTGCACACACACAGGGCATAGCCCGAGATTCTCTCTATCGGCACATGAAGCGCTTCGGGATTGTGGAGGAACAACGGACCAAGGACGAACCGGATTGACCGATTGTAAGACATTCAAGCAATATTCAACCCCTTGAAACAACAGCGACTATGAGATCTATGGTCCGACAATAGGACACGCTGCCTCTTTCTCCCCGACCTCTCGCATCTCACCCGCAACGTGATGATTGAGGCTAACTACCTGACAGTTCAGATCTTCCGGACAAAAGCTCCCCGTATCCACCAATTGGCACAATAAATGCTGTACGTACCGGTAAGCGCTAAAAGCATCACCACTCGATAATCTGAAACGCTTCAAGAAGCGCTCAGCCGGGTGCGGCAAATTCAGTCGACCCCGGCGGTGTCACGGTTGGTGACCGGAACGAGATCAATTCGCGCCCATAAGAGTAAAGGGACCCAAGGCACGACAATGAGTATTCTCGAAGTAGGCATTGGAACCTTCATGTTAATGATTTTGCTTGTATACCTTCTTTCCCGGCAGGTAGACGTAAAATCATTGCCCACAACGGTTTAAGTTATGGAGGAGGTGAAGCAACATGGATTACAGCCTCATCATAGCCGTGATCATAGTAATGGCGGCGATCGGTGGTTTCGTGGTCCTGGCGCGTATTCTATTGCACAAATGGAGCACAAGATAGCGGGGCCGAGAGGAAGCTCTCGCCCATCAGATTGCAAAGGACAGGAACTTTTTGTGGGTGGTCAAGAAACTCGGCGTTGGTCGGGGGAGGCCCCCCTGAACCTAAGATCGGTCCTTTTTCAACCTGGTTGCGGCCATACCGGCAAGGAGTCCACTGGTGGTCTGCAGCAACGACAAAGAGAAGCTTCCCGCGCCCAGGAGGAGGCAAAATGCCGGCAACATTTGGCCGGGGGGGTTGTGATACTCCCGGCCAACGTCGGAGGCACGGCACGCAACGATTAGGATGGCGGCGGAAGGCGTACTCCGGCGAGCTCGAGATAAAGGCGAGAAGGGGAGTTCACGAGAAGCTTTTCCCTTGATGTTTATGGTTTGACTACATTCTTGTCTGGAAGGAGAAAATCGATGGGAACTATTCTCATAGCTATTCTGATTCTTCTGCTTTTAGGCGTGATCCCGACCTGGGGATTTAGTCGAGGCTGGGGTCGTGGCCCCATCGGCGTCCTAGGACTGGTTCTGTTCATAGTGTTGGCACTCTTTTTGATGGGCGGTATTTGAGATCCATGAAAAGAGAAAACCCCGGCGGATTAACGCCACACTCGGCAAGGAGGGATCATTAACCGGGATCAGGCTGAAGGCAACTGGAAACAGTTCGGAAACTCAAAATGGGAACGCCGAATAACGACAAGACAAAAACCGGTGGAGTTTCGAGACTCTCACTTTAAAATGGAGGAGAATACAGATGTATGCGCTGGGGATTATCATTTTCTTTGTCATCATTTTTCTGTTCATGGCCATCAAGGTGCTCAACGAGTACGAGAGAGGGGTCATATTTCGGCTTGGCAGGGTCATAGATCACAAAGGGCCGGGCATCATTATACTGATTCCGATTATTGACCGAATGGTCAGGGTGGGCCTCCGGACCGTTGCTTTGGATGTGCCTCCCCAGGACGTCATCACGCGGGACAATGTCTCGGTAAAGGTGAGCGCGGTCATTTACTTCCGCGTCATTGAGCCTACCAAAGCCGTCATCGATGTCGAGAACTACCTGTATGCAACGTCTCAGCTCGCTCAGACCACCTTGAGGAGCGTTTGCGGCCAGTCCGAACTCGACGAATTGCTGGCTGAACGGGACAAGATAAACCTGCAGATCCAGGAAATACTGGACCGCCAAACTGAGCCATGGGGCGTCAAGGTCAGCATGGTGGAAGTCAAGCACATAGACCTGCCGTTGGAGATGCAGCGGGCAATCGCTCGCCAGGCAGAAGCCGAAAGGGAGAGGAGAGCCAAAGTCATCAACGCTGAAGGTGAATATCAAGCGGCGACACGCCTGGCGGAAGCAGCGGTCATCATCGCCAAAGAGCCGACGGCACTGCAGCTCAGGTTTCTCCAGACCCTGGTGGAGGTGTCCGCGGAAAAGAACTCGACTATCATCTTTCCCATTCCCATAGACCTTCTGGAGCCATTCCTCCAAAGACACAAAAAAGTGGCCCCGGAATGATGGCGCCTGCGCAAAGGAAGTGCGTGTGATCTCGGTTGTGCCTTAACAGGTATTTCTCGGAGCGCCGACTTCCGATAGGCAAGGAGACGTATTCATGAACGCATTACTGATTTACCCGGCGATTCCGGACACTTTTTGGAGTTTTGAGCACATTCCGCCCGACATTTTCGAGCGCCGGATAAAGTTCATTCAAACCAGCGGTGTAGCAAAAGCCATGATCGGCCTGCTCAATGCACCTCCTGGAACCCGCAGAATGACGTTATCGGGAACAACCGCTTTCCTTAATTCCATTCTCTACCTGGGCATTCTCGACAAATGGAATAACAAGATCTACTACTGGAAGCTATTGCTGAAGGCATTGGTGTTCTATCGCCGGTCTTTGCGTGAAGCAGTGACTCTCATGATTTTCGGCTACCACTTCCGAAAGCTGTTCACAAAGTGAGCAGCCTTGGCCGGAAAGGTGATAGCCAAAAGGTGACGGAAGTGCGGAGACGACTCCCCGTGGGGGCCGAAGTTCAGGCCACGGGTGCGGTACACTTTCGTGTCTGGGCCCCTCTTCGTCAAGAAGTGCAGGTTGTGGTCGAGGGGGGGGCATGGCATTCCGCTGATTCGCGAGGGAACTTTGACTTGGTTCGAGATGCGAACGGGTATTTCTCCGGGCTGGTCACTGCAGCGGGAAACGGAACGTTGTACCGATATCGTCTAGACGGACGGGCCGAGGCTTA
This sequence comes from Pseudomonadota bacterium, assembly GCA_043806215.1. Classification (GTDB taxonomy): domain Bacteria; phylum Desulfobacterota; class Desulfomonilia; order Desulfomonilales; family Desulfomonilaceae; genus JAVHLK01. The sequence goes on from JAZDHD010000313.1 coordinate 23,513, forward strand.
CCCGGATCCGGCGTCGCGTTTCCAACCAGAGGGACCCCGCGGTCCGTCGGAGATAGTGGACCCGGATCTGTTCACCTGGACGGACCAGGCATGGCCGGGCGTTTCCATGGCCGGCCGGGTTTTGTACGAGATGCATATCGGAACGTTTACCCAGGAGGGCACGTGGGAGAGCGCCGTCCGAGAGTTGCCCGAACTTGCGGCCCTCGGTATAACGGTACTGGAAGTGATGCCCGTGGCGGAATTTCCCGGCAATTTTGGCTGGGGATACGACGGGGTGAATCTCTTCTCTCCGACGCGTCTTTACGGTCGGCCTGACGATTTTCGCGCATTCGTGGACAAGGCCCATTCATTGGAAATGGGCGTGATCCTTGACGTTGTGTACAACCATCTGGGGCCGGACGGGAATTATCTGTCGAAATTCTCCGATGACTATTTTACCGATCGTTACGAGACGGATTGGGGAAGGGCGATCAATTTCGACGGACACGCCGCCGAGCCCGTGAGAGATTTTTTTGTTTCCAATGCGTGCTACTGGATCGAGGAATTTCACCTCGACGGTCTACGGTTGGATGCCACTCAGAATATCTATGATCGATCATCGGAACATATTCTCGCCGCCATAACCCGGCATGTGCGAAGAGCTGCGGGCAGACGCTCCGTCATTCTGGTGGCGGAAAATGAATCGCAAGATGTGACGCTGGTACGGCCACGCGATCAGGGCGGGTACGGCATGGACGCACTATGGAACGATGATTTCCACCACAGTGCCGTGGCGGCTCTTACAGGACGTAACCAAGCGTATTATAAGGATTACCTTGGATCTCCACAGGAATTCATATCTGCTGCCAAATGGGGCTACCTGTTTCAGGGCCAATGGTATAAACATCAGAAAAAGCGTCGCGGTACTCCGTGTCTGGATCTCAAACCGCAGATGTTCGTCACCTTTATGGATAACCACGATCAGATTTCCAATTCCGCCGCGGGGCTGCGATGCCATATGCTCACGAGCCCGGGGCGCTGCCGGGCCATGACTGCTCTCATGCTGTTGGGACCAGGCACTCCGATGTTGTTCCAGGGACAAGAGTTCGCAGCATCAAGCCCTTTTCATTATTTCGCGGACCATGAGGAAGGATTGGCGACAAAAATCCGTCAGGGCAGGGGCGAATTTCTTCAGCAGTTCGACAGCCTTGCCGCGCCCGACATGAACCCTCTCCTTCCCGATCCCGCGGACCCCGCACTGTTCAGAGAATCAAAACTCGACATCTCCGAACGGCGGCTCCACGAAGGAACTCTCGGGCTGCATCGCGACTTGATACAACTGCGTCACGAAGAATCCGTGTTTCGTTCTCAGCGACATCGTGGACTGGACGGAGCGGTCTTGGGGCCGGAGGCGCTGGTTCTGCGCTTCTTCGGAGAAAATGGAGACGACAGATTGCTGGTGGTGAATTTTGGTTTGGACTTGCACCTCGATCCCGCGCCTGAACCCCTGTTGGCGCCGCCGTTAGGCATGCGTTGGCAGATCATTTGGTCGAGCGAGAATCCAAAGTACGGGGGCTCGGGAACTCCACCCATGGATACCCCTGACAACTGGTACATCCCGGGTCACGCCGCAGTGGTCTTGGGACCGGGAAAAACCGGAGAAAGCCGGCTATGACTGATTTGGTGCGCAGAATTCCTTGTCGTACGGAAGATACATTAGGTACCGAAGTGCTTCTCACAAGCGAATGGCTTGTGGCAAACGGACTGGGCGGCTATGCTTCCGGGACTGTTTCCGGTGTCCACACACGGCGCTATCACGGCCTCCTGATTTCTGCCCTTCCGGCTCCATTGGGACGAATAGTGATGTTAAATGATCTCGCGGAGGAACTTGTTTTTCCGGATGGAGTATGCGTGCGACTCGGTGGTGAAAGCAAAGTGGGCAGCCGGCCGCAGTTTTTCGGACCACAGATTTTGTCCGAATTTCGGCTGGAATTCGGTCTGCCGGTCTGGCTCTACACAAGAGGTGATTTCGTCCTCGAGAAGAGATTGGTGCTCCCCCACATGCAAAATAGCGTGCACATCATATACCGCATGTTGTCCGGCGACGGTCCGGTGCGGTTGGGGCTATGCCCGGCCGTAAACTTCCGCATGCACGAAGCTCCCCCCGATACTCCCGTCGGGGAGAATTACTCAATTACTCTCTTCGGTGACAATCGTTACGAAATTTGGTCAGGTGGCTCTGTACCGCCTCTCCGCATTGCCCTTCATGGAAAAGGTCCGGCTTTCCACGTAGACAGCAGAACAATTGAGCCGGTCGTCTTTTGGATGGAAGAAAAGCGCGGTTACAGCGGCAATGGCACTCTGTGGAGCCCCGGACGTTTCAACCTTGATCTCCAAAAGAATGAGGATGCGGCACTGGTCGCGTCGAGTCACAGTTGGGAGACCATGCTTGCGTTGAAGCCTGAAGAGGCTCTCCTGGCGGAGAAGCAGCGCCGTGAGCATCTCGTTGGCTTAGCCCATCCCGCAGCACGCACCGAGAGAGCGGTGGAACTGGTTCTCGCCGCAGATCAATTCGTCATTAAACCCGCGGGTCGCAAGGAGGACGCTGCTCGCGCACAAGCCGCGGGGTATGACATCGTCAGCGTCATAGCCGGTTACCATTGGTTCACAGACTGGGGGCGCGACACCATGATCGGTCTCGAAGGACTTACCTTGACTACGGGCCGGTATATCGAGGCAGGTTCAATTCTCCGCACCTTCGCCTATTACATCCGAGAAGGGCTCATACCCAACATGTTCCCTGAGGGTGAAAAGCAGGGCTTGTATCACACTGCCGATGCGACTCTCTGGTTCTTCCATGCAATCGGGCGATACGTCGAAATTACGAAAGACCGTGCCATCCTCCGGCTGCTCATTCCCAAGCTGTTGGACATAGTGGATCATCATATTCGAGGCACCCGCTTCAATATTAGAGTGGATCCCGCCGACGGCCTTCTTTCTCAAGGGGAAGAAGGTTATCAGCTCACCTGGATGGACGCGAAGGTTGACGATTGGGTCGTAACGCCGAGAGCCGGCAAGGCGGTGGAGATCAACGCACTTTGGTATAACGCATTGAAATTGCTGGAAACGTGGGTTACCGAGGTGCAAGGACGTCAAGCGGCAGCTTATTTGGCGGACCATGCCGGTCGGGCCTATGCTTCTTTCAACGATCGCTTCTGGCATTCGGAGGGCGGTTACCTGTATGACGTGGTAGACGGGTCTGATGGTGATGATCCGACATGCCGTCCCAACCAAGTCCTCTCAATTTCTCTGCCTTATCCTATTCTTGAGCGTTCACGGTGGGCGAGCGTTATGAATGTGGTCACGGAACGGCTGCTCACTCCTTTTGGACTCAGATCGCTGTCTAAGGATCATCCGCATTACAAGCCGACCTACAGCGGTGATCTTCGCTCCAGAGATGCGGCATATCATCAAGGTACGGTCTGGGCGTGGCTTATAGGCCCATACATTGACGCATGGCTGAAATTGCATCCCGAAGACAGAACGGGTGCACGGCGGTTGGTGCGCAGGTTCGCACCAGAATTGGATCACGCCGGCATCGGCTTTATCAGCGAGATCTTTGACGCCGAGGAACCGCATGCCCCGAAAGGTTGCATCGCACAGGCTTGGAGCGTGGCCGAAGTCCTCAGATGTTGGGTGAAGACTTGTGCCGAGGTTGATTCTGAAGAACCGTGATCCGGCAGTCCTACCGGTCCCCTATCTTCAATAGAAGGCTTACATCATGGACCGTTTTATATGTATTCATGGGCACTTTTATCAACCTCCACGCGAAAGCCCTTGGCTGGAGGCAATCGAGATTCAAGACTCCGCGTATCCGTACCACGATTGGAACGAGCGGATATCAGCTGAATGCTACGCTGCAAACGCGGTGTCGAGAATCCTGGATTCCGAGGGAAGAATCGTCCAACTGGTGAACAACTATGCCGGCATAAGCTTCAATTTCGGTCCAACTGTCTTGCTCTGGATGGAGAAGTATGCTTCCGAAGCGTATGAAGCAGTTCTGGAGGGAGACAGGCAGAGCGTGGAAAAATTCTCAGGCCATGGATCCGCTATGGCCCAAGCTTACAATCACATGATCCTACCGTTGGCCAACTGCCGTGACAAGAGAACCCAGATTATTTGGGGAATTAAGGATTTTGCGTACCGCTTTGGGCGCAAGCCCGAAGGCTTGTGGCTCCCGGAAGCGGCTGTAGATCTTGATACCCTGGACATAATGGCACAATACGAAATCGCATTTGCAGTACTCTCGCCCGGCCAGGCACGGCGGGTTCGGTCCATTGACGGTGATGAATGGCAGGATGTGAGCGGTGTTAGAATCGATCATACCATGCCCTACCGAGTGTCGCTGCCGTCGGGCCGGAGCATGAGTCTGTTCTTCTACGACGGTCCTATTTCGCAAGCCCTGGCATTTGAAGGATTGCTCAACAATGGAGAGGCCTTTGCCAACAGACTGCTGTACGGGTTCCCCGAGGACCGGTCGTCTCCCCGACTCGTCCATGTCGCAACGGACGGCGAAACCTACGGGCATCACCATCGGGGCGGCGACATGGCGCTCGCATACGCTCTCCACTTTATTGAATCCAGCGGGTATGCCAAACTGACTAATTACGGCGAATACCTGGAGAATCATCCACCAACGCACGAGGTGGAAATCTTTGAGGACAGCTCGTGGAGCTGTATTCACGGAATAGAGCGGTGGCGGTCGGATTGCGGGTGTAACAGCGGAGGGCGTCCCGATTGGAACCAGGCTTGGCGAGCCCCCCTGCGTGCGTCACTGGACTGGCTCCGAGATGCCGTGAAACCGGCTTACGAAGGATTGGCCGGACGGTTTCTTACCGATCCGTGGGCGGCCCGGGACGATTACATCAACGTCATCGTGGATCGATCACCCGAAAGAATCGGGGCCTTTCTGGAGCGTCATGCGAAACGACCGTTCCATTCCGGTGACGAAGTCAAGATTCTGGAGCTCATGGAGCTTCAACGACACGCAATGCTCATGTACACAAGTTGTGGTTGGTTTTTTGACGAACTTTCCGGAATTGAGACGGTTCAAGTCATGCAGTATGCGGGGAGAGTTCTTCAGTTGGCCGATCAGATCTTTCGCGGGTCCTTCGAACCGGAATTTCTCGAACATCTTGAACTTGCCAAGAGCAACATACCTGAACATGGGGACGGCCGCGCAATTTATGAGAAGTTCGTCAGGCCCGCAATGCTCGACCTGAAAAGCGTGGGCGCCCACTATGCCATAAGCTCGCTGTTCCAAGACAACGGTGAACGAAGCTCGATCTATTCGTACACCGCAGTGATGGAGGATTACCGCAATTTTCAGGTGGGAAGCGCCAAGTTTGTGATAGGACGTGCAAAGGTCACCTCAAAGGTCACGCGCGTATCCACAAGTTTATGCTTTGGTGTTTTACACCTTGGTGATCACAACATAGCCTGCGGCACGGGAGAATATAGGGGAAAGCGGGAATATGAAGCGCTTGTGAGAGAGATTTCAGATGCTTTCGCAAGAGCGGATTTCCCGAAGACCATACTTTTGTTGGGTAAGCACTTCGGCAGGTCTACGTACTCACTGACCTCGTTGTTCGCCGACGAGCGGACCAAAGTCTTGAACATGATCATGGAACCAACGTTACGAGAGGCTGACGCTTCATATTACTCGATTTACGAGCACCATGCGCCCTTGATTCGTTTTCTGAAGGGTTCCGGCATGCCGTTGCCCAAGGGCCTGGCTTTGGCCGCGGAATTAACCTTGAATGCCAAGCTTCGTGGGGCGCTTCAAAGGGATGGGCTTGAGCCCGAAGTCGTTCTACCTCTTCTCGAAGAAGCCCGTTTGGCCGGCGCAAATCTTGATGCGACCGTTCTCGGGTTGTTGGCGGCACGCAACGTTGAGCATCTGGCAGAACAACTTCTCGAACAACCTGACGACCTTTCCCGCATGGAGACCTTGAATAAGGCTGCGACACTGGTCCGGACATGGCCGTTCGAGGTCGATCTTTGGAAAACCCAAAACATCTGCTACAAGCTCGTTCACACACATTGGCACCACTTCAAGGAGAAGGCCGGCCTGGGCGACAGAGTCGCTCAAGAATGGATGCGTTGCTGCACCGTCTTGGCCCGGAATTTCTGGATTCGGGAACCTGAGACCTCGACAAGTGCCGACGTGCGATGAACCGCAAGACGGGGAAGCCCATTATGAATACTCCAACAGCGACGTATCGGATTCAGTTCAGTCCTTTCTTCGGTTTTCAGTCTGCGAGTTCGGTCGTTCCCTATCTGGCGGACCTGGGTATATCAGACCTGTATGCCTCCCCAATCTTTAAGGCCGCAAAAGGAAGCCTCCACGGCTATGATGTGGTTGACTCCAATCAGTTGAATCCTGAGTTGGGAGGATTTTCCGACCTGGAGATGCTCTCCGCGGAACTGCAAAAGCACGGCATGGGATGGATTCAAGACATTGTCCCCAATCATATGGCCATGGATTCGGAAAATGGAATCCTGATGGATATCTTGGTGAATGGTTACAACTCGCAGTATTTCAACTTCTTCGACGTGGATTGGGGGCATCCGCCTGCCGGCCCCAACAAGAGACTTCTCGCGCCGTTTCTGGGCAGGTTCTATGGAGAGTGTCTCGAGGATGGGGAGATCACACTCACATACGGTCCCGATGGATTTAAAGTTGCCTACTACGATTTGGCTTTCCCGTTGCGAATCGAATCTTATCCGGACCTTCTTAAGAACGTGGCCCGTTTGAAAAGAAAACTCGCCGAAGACGATCCCGACTTTATCAGAGTCTTGGGTATCCTCTACGTCTTGAAGACGCTTTCCTCGAGCGAAGACGCGGAGGAACGCTCCAACCAGATACTACTGATTCACCGTTCCATGTGGGAACTCTACAACACCAATACGGCGATAAGGGAATTTATCGACGAAAACATCCGGGCACTCAATGGTGAAAAGGGGAAGCCCGAGAGCTTCAACTCCCTCGATGACCTCCTTTCCCAACAGATCTTCAGGCTCTCATTTTGGAAAGTGGCAGCGGAAGAGATTAATTATCGCCGTTTCTTTTGCATAAATGATCTCATTTCACTCAGAATGGAAGACGAGCGCGTTCTCAGCCACACGCACCGCCTGATCTTCGACCTCATTAAAGGAGGAATCGTAAGCGGTTTAAGAATTGACCATGTCGATGGGCTATACGATCCGACAGCCTACCTTCAAGAATTGAGAAAGAGGGCGCCGACAACCTATATGGTCGTTGAAAAAATCCTCAATCTCAATGAGGAGTTACCACATTTCTGGCCGGTACAGGGAACGACCGGCTATGATTTCACAAATTATGTCAACGAATTGTTTTGTGAAAAGGACAATGTGCGGGCGTTCAGCAAAATCTATTCGAGCGTAACGGGCTTGAAGAAGGTGTACGAAGATGTAGTGACCGACAACAAGAGCCTGATAATCCAAGAAGATATGGCAAGCGACGTCCACAACCTTGCCAAAGTCCTGAAAGAGATCTCCAGCCGAGATCGCCATGGCAGCGACATAACCCTGAATGCGCTTCAAAGAGCTTTGACCCGGGTTCTTGCGGCCTTCCCCGTCTATAGGACCTACATCCACCATGTGGTAGTATCGGATAGCGACAGGAAATACATCTTAGACGCCGTGGACAGCGCGATGGCAAATTCTCCAGCCCTTTTACATGGACTCATTGTCTTACGAAGATTCCTTCTCCTGGACTTTCCCGATTATGTCACTGATGAAGAGAAGAACGGCCGGCTCCTCTTCGTCATGAGGTTTCAGCAGTTCACCGGACCGCTCATGGCGAAGGGAGTTGAAGATACGACATTCTATGTGTACAACCGGCTTGTTTCACTCAACGAGGTAGGTGGACGGCCGGATCACTTTGGATGCTCGATGGAGGAGTTTCACACCTTCAACGCGAAGAAAAAAGACCTGTGGCCGGATTCCTTCAACACAACCTCGACTCACGATACGAAAAGAGGCGAGGACGTTCGCGCCAGAATAAACGTGCTGTCCGAAATGCCGGACGAGTGGCTCAAGAATATCCGGACCTGGATCAAGATAAACAGAGGAAAAAAAAGACGTGTTCGCGGTTTAGCCGTTCCGGATAGAAACGACGAGTATTTCTTGTACCAAACACTGCTTGGGGCATTCCCTTTTTCAGATGCCGATTACCCCGAGTTCGTTGAAAGAATAAAAGAATACATTGTCAAAGCCGTCAGAGAAGCAAAGGTCCACACTGCATGGCTGAAGCCCGACACCGAGTACGAGGACGCCTATGTTTCGTTTGTGGAGAAAATTCTTACTCGTTCAGAAACCAACGCTTTTCTGAAAGAATTGATCCCCTTCACCAAGAAAGTTGCTCATTTCGGGATGCTCAACTCCCTCTCGCAGACGCTTATTAAGATTACTTCACCCGGTGTGCCTGATTTCTATCAAGGGACTGAACTCTGGGACTTAAGCTTAGTGGATCCCGACAATCGCAGACCGGTAGATTTTGAAAAAAGGCGCGCATTGTTGGCGAACATCCGAGAAGAGAATGACGCAGATAGTGGTCGACTGCTCCAAGATCTCATTTCAACAAGAGAGGATGGAAAAATTAAGCTCTTTCTCATTCATCGGGCGCTCAAAGCGAGAACCAGTCATCGAGAGATCTTCCGGGAGGGCGCTTACCTCCCCCTTCAATCGGCCGGAAGATTCGGAAGCAACGTTATAGCGTTTGCCCGGAGGTATCGGCGGCAATGGGCCCTTGTGATTGCCCCGAGGTTTCTCAGTTACCTGGTTCAAGAGGGAGAGCTTCCTCTCGGAAGACAAGTGTGGCAGGACACTGAGGTGATGATGCCCGACCGAACACCGCGGGAATGGCGGAATGTCATCACGGGCGAGGTACTTTGCGCAGGCGATACCCTGTCGGTTGGAAACGTATTACTCGGTTTTCCTGTGGCGTTACTCATGGGCGAAGGTCGGGATGATTGCGCGAAAACACCTTGACAAGCGCCCTTCCTACCCTGTTCGTTGATGCGGCGGCCGACTGCCGAGAGTAACACAACTAACCATCGGGCAACAGCAGTCCGAGCTTATGGAGGTGAAGATGTCCACGAATCCCGGGGTTGAACCCTTCATCCTTAAAGATTGTGCGCTTCTGAATATAGCTACGGGAAAGAAGGCCCGGAACTTGAAGGAAATGAGAGATCAATTGCTTGGCGTTTCTCTCGGGAGTATATACCACCATTTTTGGGGTGGGCTCTTGAGGCACAGGTTCGACGAGCCTGAATACAACAATGATTTTGCAGAATGGGTTCGCTATGCCCTTCAAGACACTGTTCTTGCCGAACGATTGTCCATAATCGATCCGACTGCCTGTGGAGATCTGGAATCGTTGCGTCAAGAACTGCTCGAAGTCATTGAACAGCGGTTGGATGAGATCGAAATCAGTGCCTGGGCCGAACTCGACATGCAGTTCTATTTTGTTGGCTCTCAGATAATAGTTTTCGATACTGGAAAAACAATCGGCGTGCCGGAGCAATTGACGGAGGCTGTTTCCCGAATGTCCGTGAGCAGCTTGTTCTATCATTTCATTGACGCCAGGCGCCGCAGCCCTGAAATGTTGGACGATTTCCGCATGTGGTTGAGGCCTTACGGTGATCGTTACGAGAACCTTTGCTCACAACTGGCTTCAGTAGATCCCTATTTTGTGCCCCTCGTGGAACTGCGGACGCAACTGACGAATCTATTTGCACATTGTTTACAGGGAGTGTCCGGATGAAATCCATTCAAGATTACGCAGCAGTGACCGGCGAAGACGTCATCGATCGACTCCTTCAGCTTGCAAGACCATTAAGGGGAATCAAAGTGGTGCACGTGAACTCCACTTATGTAGGTGGAGGCGTCGCGGAAATCCTAACCAAGCTGGTTCCCCTTCAGAGAGATCTGGGCCTTGATGTTCGGTGGGAAGTTATTCGTGGCGAGGAGCGGTTCTTCCAAATTACAAAGAGCTTCCACAACGCGTTACAAGGAGTGCCCGCCCCACTGGGGGATGAGGTTTTCAAGGTCTACGAGGAAACCGGCGCCCAAAACTCGGAAGGGCTCCGTTCGATACTTGAGGAGGCTGAAATCGTTTTCATACACGATCCGCAGCCGTTGCCCCTGTTGAGGTCATGCCCGGACCGGAAAGGAAAGTGGATCTGGCGATGCCACATTGACTTGAGCCGTCCTTATCGTCCGCTGTGGAAGTACTTGCGCAACTTTGTAATGGAATACGATGCGAGTATTTTTTCCCTTGCGGATTTCTCGCAACCCTTGCCGCACATCCAGTACTTGATGCCGCCCAGCATCGACCCTCTCAGCGAAAAAAACATGGATCTGACCGATGAGAAAGTCCTAGCCGCCAAACTCGAGTTCGGTCTGGATCCCTACAGACCGATAATGCTCCAGGTCTCACGTTTTGATCGATTCAAGGATCCTCTCGGCGTGGTTGGAGCATATCGATTGGTCAAGCCGTTCATTCCCGAACTTCAGTTGGTCCTCGCCGGCGGCGGAGCCACCGATGATCCTGAAGCCGAAGCGGTGCTGGCCGAAGTTCGCAGCGAGGCGGGTACCGACAAGGATATTCACGTGCTTCAGTTGCCTCCGGATGCCCATGTTACGATCAATGCCCTGCAGCGAGGAGCGGACATAGTACTTCAAAAGTCTCTTAAAGAGGGATTCGGTCTCACCGTGACCGAGGCCATGTGGAAGGGAAAGCCCGTCATAGGCGGTAACACGGGAGGAATACGTCTACAGGTCGTCAACCACCACACGGGTTTCCTGGTTAAAACTCCGGAAGGTGCGGCTTTGAGGGCACGACATCTCTTGCGTCACCCAGACCTCGCTCTCGAAATGGGTCTTAAGGCAAAGGAATTGGTGCGCCGGAATTTTCTGCTCACCCGAAATCTACGAGAATACCTAAGCATTATGCTGGCCCGCATGTTTGGTGATCCGGAACGGATAGAATTGGAATAGAATACGATCCGGGATTCAAAAGGCCTCGGAACTTTCATGGCTCACATGGACTGCGGGTCGGTTCGGCGGTTCATGTGTTGCCCGGGGTAAGGAATGTTCCGCCGGTCACCGTCCAAGAGTGCACCCGGTTATTCTCGCCGGCATGCCCGGACGAAACACCCCCATCGAAAAAATAAGCCTTGACAATTGCTCCACGGTCACCTACCATTCGTGTACACTAAGGGGGGACCGATAGAACTGATCCATCCACAACTGAACTATTCCATATTCAAGCGGTAAATAGTCCGGCGAAGTCGGGGGAACGAGATCTTGCACGGCAAACAGACGCGGGGGGATGGTCGCCACGCCACGCGAATCATGGAGGGCACGAGGGAATTGTGGGGGAACCCGGAAGATCTGTAGGCACTACCTTAACCCATGGGATGACTCCGATACCGGCAAAGGGCGGTGCATTGGTTTCCGGGTGGGACCCTCCGACCGGCACCCACGTGCCGGTGCAGTTTCTTTGCATTCAATCAAACGCCCACACTTTGGGCAACGCTCGATAGTACGGCAAACGAGGCCGTTCAATCTGTTCCACCTATAGGCCGACACGGTTCCGGGGGAGATGCCTGATGTCCGGAGAGGAATATCCCCACACACTGGTGCAGCCGCCAAGCAGCCGGAAGCGAGTCAATAACGGGAGCCCGGGAAAGTTTCCGAGAGGGAGTTGCCGGAAGTCGTGCAGCGGCAGACCGTAAGCCTCCCATTATTGAAGTGGGAATGTTGACCAACATACTTTCCAACACACCTTTGAAAGGAGAACCGCCATGTCCAAGCAGTACAACCCCGAAGATAGGATTCTCAACTGTATACCCTCTCCGGATGTCGAGAAGGACTGGACCTTCTCGAACCTTGTTCAAGCAGGCCTATTCGATCCAAAGGCAGCCGTACCGAAAACTAAGGACCTACGTGAGAAGTGGTGGAAGATCGGAGATCAGAAGGACACGGGATCGTGCGTCGGATGGGCCGCGGCCGACTCGGTGATGCGATGGCACTTCGTGAAGGCGGGGAAGATCGGGCAGGACGACTTGCTTTCGGTAAGGTTCATCTGGATGGGAGCGAAAGAGACCGACGAATGGACGTACAGACCGACGACATTCATCGAGCACGCCGGCACCTTCTTGAAAGCGGCCTTGGAAGTGGCAAGCAAGTACGGCAACGTCTTGAATCCGCATCTCTCTTTCGAACCTTCCGGTGTGTTCCGGGGGGATATTCCAATTTTTTACACCTTGGCGGCCAATCTGAGAATAGCGATGTATCACAACCTGGGGACGGATCAAAAGGTTTGGCGGACGTGGCTGGCAAATGAGGGGCCTATCCTGACACGCGTGGATGTGGACCAGACCTGGATGAAGGCAACCGATACCGCAGGCAATCTCGACGAGTACCTTTCGGACACGGCTCAAGGAGGACACGCCATAGCACTTGTAGGGTATACGGAAGACCGCTTCATCGTCAGAAACAGCTGGGGAACGTACTGGGGCGACCAAGGGTTTGCCTATGCAAGCCATGCCTACGCAAAGGCGGCCTTTATGGAAGCTTACGGTGTACGAGTATAGGTTCCGGCATCTAATGGCGTCACGACATGCAAAGCCTGAAACGGCGGTTGCAATCGGTACCGCCGTGGGCTTGCTCCAACACCGGCGGTCTCCGCACGGTTCAATGAATGAAGAGAGGACAACGGAAATGGGAAAGAGAGCATTATGCGTAGGAATCAACCACTTCGCCAATTACCCCGGTGCGGCTCTCAGGGGCTGCGTCAACGATGCCCACGACATGAAGGACACACTGAAAAGCCTTCTCGGTTTCACTGACTCCGACATCACCGTATTGGGGAACGCCGACGCAACCAAAGCAAATGTCATGAAGAACCTGAGATCCATGGTGGATGGAGCCAAAGAGGGCAAGTACGAGTACCTGGTCTTCAGCTTCTCGAGTCACGGGACCCAGATCCCGGACAGAAGCGGCGATGAACCGGATAGTGTAGATGAGGCCTTCTGCCCCCACGATCTGGCGGAAGCCGGAGGTGAATGGGATCCGGACCACATTATCTGCGACGACGAACTCCATGATTTGTTTGTCCAGTTGCCGAAGAACGTCCTCCTGGAGGCGTATCTTGATACCTGCCACAGCGGCACCGGACTCAAGGCAATGCACCTCCTGCCGGACCGCAAACCCAGGTGGATGCCGCCCCCGTCTTTGGAGGCTTTCCGGGAGATTGACGGACGTGCCTCCCGGGGGCTCACCAGATCGTTCATGGAGTCGGGTATGACCCACCACATTCTTTGGGCCGCCTGCCAGTCAAGCGAGTTGAGTTCCGACGCCAACCTGGGAGATTCCTGGCACGGGGCCTTCACCTATTACTGGTGCCAGGTGATGCGGGACTGCGGAAATGCACTCTCCCGCCAGGATGTGCTCAACAAAGTCAGAGAGCTTCTGAAGCCGGATTTCTCCCAAATACCCCAATTGGAATGTGAGGCCACGGTGAGAAAGGAATCCATTACTTGAGAGCCGGACTCCGGCTGATTGCGGTTTCTCGAATTCCATAGTGTCGCTCCTTGAATACTGCGGACGCCTTCACGTTTGTCATTGCGAGCCGTAGGGGTAGGCCCCCGTGCCTACCCTGGGCGGCCACAGGGGGCCGCCCCTACGGGAGGGCACGGCAATCTCAGCCTTTCACCAGGGATTGAGATTGCTTTCCCGCGTTCTGCGCGGGACTGCGCTCCTCGCAATGACAGGAACGACCGACGGGATCCTTGAGGAACCGGATTAGGATTACCGCGAATTTCAATGCGCGTCACCGTAGATTTGTTCGGATGGAGTCGGTGCTCCGGAGGCGGCTCGTCCATTTCGGTACGAGTCGCCTGGTAAATCGGGGGACCCAACACCGACTTGTCCTCGACAGACCCATGGGCCGTTCCCGGACGGCAAATCTCCACGGATCGTCTTTCCCCCAATGTAGTCTTCCGTGTGGCGGCATCATGTCACGCAGCCTGGAACCTTCCGCTGTTCATTAGATATTCCGCCGAAGTATTCGCCCTGCGGTTCAACCGGAACCTCAAGCGCGGCAGTTGTCTCTTCCGAGGCTGCTACAAGGCCGTTCTGGCGGAGGCGCATACCCACCGCCCATGATGCGCCGCAGACGGGCCATAGGGCCATGCCCTGGGAGAGCGGCCGCTGTGTCGACAAGAAATAGGCATTATGTCCCCCGATTTTCCGCAACACCGGCGGTCTCCGCACGGTTCAATGAACACGAGGCAAATCTGCAGCATGCGTCGCGTGCCACAGGAGTCCGCTCCGCAAACGAATCGGATCGTCAACCGGTTTTCTTCTTCATTCAGATTCTTTTTATCTGAGCAATATCAGCTATCAAAGCGTCGCCATTTGCTATCTCGGGGGGACTGTGTACGAATCCGCGAAATTATCTTGCAAATAGTGCAGTCAATCGGTTAGTATTGTGTAGAGACTAGTCGCGCGAGACGTCTGAAGACGCGTCAATGCTTATTAGTTGCCAATTGAATATGCCTGGCTTGAATATTCCATGGGAGACCATGTTGGGAAGAACCGAGCAATTGGACAATTGGCTTGACTGCTCACCGTTTGTTCCCAATTTTAGGGAACGAAAGCACATCAAAGGAGAATGATTAATGAAACTGAGCGTGAGGAATGTGTTCAAAGGAAAAGTCACATCCATAACGGAAGGGATGGCTGTGGCGACTATCAAGGCTGATATCGGCGGCGGAAATTCCGTCACATCCGTTGTGACCATGGATGCCGTGAAGGATTTGGGCTTAAAGGTGGGCGATGAAATCAACGTCCTGGTCAAGGCTACGAGCGTGATGTTGGCAAAAGATTAAGAGATCTTCATTCCCGCAGCCTGGGGCCCGGCAAACGTCGCCGGGCCCCAGGCTGCGATTGAAGTCAAGGCGGACCCGGCATATTCTGCACATCACCCATTCTTGCCGGGGTCAATGCCGAACCATCGGTTCCAGTTTTCATTGCTGTAGTTGTGACGCCCGGTCGCCCCGGCGCAATAATGATGGGTCAACCCTCGGCTCTTGAAAGGTTCCACGTCTTGCGCCTCAGGCTTTGCCGCAGGCAGCCCACTTGAGCGTGAGCGTACGGTAGGGGGCCTCTTTTTCCGGACGAGCTGGCGGGAATTTTCTTGCAGGGGCGCTGTTTAATGGTATAGTAGTCATATTGTGACTAGTCACATTAGAAAGAAAGGCGAGGGAGCCGGAATACCCGACCTCTCTCCCCAGGAGAATTGTACAAGGAAGCCGCCCGGCCTGTGACCATGAAATCGGCCTGCCGGACTACCCCTCGCGGAGTCCGGGCGAGGGGGAATTGCCCCGGACGAAATACCCAAGGAAGTGCCTATGCTGTGCACCATCTGTGAAAGAGGATGTCGCCTCCCCGACGGTTCAACCGGTGCGTGCGGAATGTACCGCAACGTCGGGGGAATAGTGGAAGAAGTCCATCCGGACCGTTACCTGATGGTATGTCCGATTTCGGTTGAGACCATGCCGATGCTTCATTTTCACCCCGCTTCCAAGTTCCTGCAAATCAGCACCATAGGGTGCAATTTTGACTGTCCCGGATGCATATCCACCGTGGTGGTCAAGGAAATCGACCCCTCGTGCCAAGCCGTGCGGAGGATTTCCCCGGAGACGATCGTAGGGGAAGCTGAAAAGCATGAATGCAAAGGCATAGCGTTTCTCATGAATGATCCCCTGGCGACTCTTCACACTTTTGTCAGGGTTGCACGTAGAGCCAAGGAACGTGGTCTTATGGCCGGGTGCGCTTCCAACGCCTATTTTACGGAAGGTGCGTTGGACTCACTGATTCCTTTTCTGGATTTTATTCACGTGGGATTCAAGGGGGGGTCGGATGACGCATACGCGGAATGCGGAGCACTAAGCATGTCGCCGGTGCTGAGAAATACACGGATCTTGAAAGAGCGCGGGGTTCACGTGGAGGTCTCTTGCGTCCATAAGCGGGGCAAAGACGGCGAGGTGGAGCACGTCGCGCGGCAGATCCGCGGGATTTCAAGGGAAATTCCGTTCCACGTGATGCGGTTCGTGCCGTTGGAGCAAACCTCGCGCGACGAGGAACCGTCCATACGAGAGTCTGAAGATCTCTGTTCCCGCCTCAGGAACTCTTTGAGCTACGTGTACCTTTTCAACAGCCCGGGAACGGAGTTCTTGAGCACAATATGTCCTTCCTGCGGTGAGGTGGTAATCAAGCGGGAGTTTTATGGGCCCATGGGGGCAAAGCTCAAACTGAACGCCACGGCTCCAGGCTCCCCCGTCTCGTGTCATTTGTGTTGGACCCCCATAGGAATTCGCGGAGAATTCGGCAAATTGCCTTTTCGAGAACAGATGTTCGAAGGAGGGTATCCCTTTACGCGAGCCTTGGAAATCCTCGAAGCCATGCTCATCACGCTTGGCGTGACGCATGGACGAGACCTGGTACGGGCCTTGGATGGGATCCTCGGCTCCGGGCTGTTTCATAGCCTGCATGAGGCGATACAGGCACCGGGAAGCTATCTCGACTTCGTGGCGGAATTGGGAGGCCTTGTAGGGCGGAGCCAAGAAGCCGAAACGCTCATCGGATACCTGGAAGAAAGGCTGGACATCATAGAGAGAGGCGTTCGACGGGCAAGAACGCGACCAAGCGTGTACTATGCCATGGGAAAACCGTGGTTCTGCATAAACGCGAACCGCATGGAGAACAACCTCGTCGAGCTTGCCGGCGGTAGAAGCTTGAACCGGTCAATTGAGGGAACCGGCAGACCGGGTACGGAAATCACGCCGGACCGGCTTAATCGTCTTGACCCTGAAATCATTTTCATCTCTGCATTTTTCACAAGTTCTCCGGAAGACTTCTATGCCGAGTGTGCGAGAAAGGGGATCCAAGTCCGTGCGACACGGAATCTCCGTGTGCACTGCCATCCCATCCCGGTTTCGGATTTCGGCAGCCCTCGATGGATTCTTGGACTCATGCACATAGCCAATACCATCCAGCCGGAGCACTTCGCTTTTGATGTGACCGCCGAGGCGAGCATGTTTTACAGACGGTTCTACCATGCAGAATGCAGTTTGGAGCAGGTCAATCTGTCCTTCGGAAAGCCCTTCTCGAGTTGGGCTTTTGAGTAGAATAGGAGGCTGAGGCCGATGGAACATATTGTGTTCAAACCAATAGGAGTGATACGCACTCCGTTTACCGATGTGGAAGGCATGCCCATACAGTGGATGGGCGCGGAAGGCGTGAAGGGGGAGGTGGTACTCAATGCCGATCTGGAGGCCGGTCTCAAGGATCTGGACGGATTTTCCCATGTCATGCTGTTCTACTATTTTCACCAGTCCAACGGTTGTTCTCTCCACGTGGTGCCCTTTCTGGACCGCACCCCGCGGGGAGTCTTCGCCACAAGAGTCCCCCGGCGGCCCAACGGCATCGGGATCTCCGTTGTGAGACTGACGGGCATCCGTGGAGCGGTTCTCGATATTGAAGATGTGGATATACTTGACGGCACCCCGCTTCTCGACATAAAGCCGTTTGTCCCCCAATTCGACAACCGGGAGGTTCAAAGCGCCGGCTGGTTTACGAAGCGAGCCGATAATGCAGTAGTGGTCAGAGCCGACAGGCGGTTTGTCGATACCTCTCAGGCCGCGGGGTCACAAGGACACGACAACGTATTTACGCCGGGGAGCACTTAGTGTTCTGTGGCGTAAATACGGTCGCACAAGCTGAGCCCCGGAAGATGACGGGCAGGGACGCCCGTCCCACGGTGTACGACCGGCTTGGTCTCTGTTCTTCGTAGCCCGGGCCTCCGTGCCCGGATCTTGTCCTTGCCTG
>JAZDHD010000314.1:0-6096 GCA_043806215.1 Pseudomonadota bacterium
GTTTGTCATTGCGAGCCGTAGGGGTAGGCCCCCGTGCCTACCCTGGGCGGCCACAGGGGGCCGCCCCTACGGGAGGGCACGGCAATCTCAGCCTTTCACGAGGCATTGAGATTGCTTTCCCGCGTTCTGCGCGGGACTGCGCTCCTCGCAATGACCGGCGGGATCCTTGAGGAACCGGATTAGGATTTCCGCGAATTTCAATGAGCGTCACTATGAACGGTTGTTCCGATGAACGACGTCTCACCGGGTTGTATGTCCATGCCTCGGGTTACTTTGAGCGACCATCGTCTCAAGGGGGTCCCGCGGCAAACCGCAAACACCGTCCGTGTCCGTCTAATCTCGGTTTAAAGCCGCCTTGCGCCGAAGGTCGTCCCAGGAACGGTCGGCCTCAGCCTGAATGGAACCGATCTCCTCTTCCGTCAGGTGCTTATATCGGCCCTGCAAGTCCAAGTAGGTTTGCACCGGCAAGCTCCCGGATTCATGGGTGATCGTATAACGGAGTCCGTCCGTGATCTCGTACAACGGGAAGATATTGGTCTCAACGGCCGCAACGCTTGATTTCGGCGACAAATGATCCGCCATTTTCCACCCGGTGGGACAGGGGGAGAGCACATGAATGAACCGCGTTCCCCGTATCTCTTTGGCCTTACGGACTTTCGTCATGAAGTCTTCCGGGAACCCGATGCATGCCGTGGCCGCGTAAGGAATCCGGTGAGCCGCCATGATCTCCATGATCTGCTTCTTCCGCCGTTCATTTCCCCGCGGTGAAGTCCCGGTCCAGGCGTGGGTCGGCGTCGCGGAGCTGACTTGAATGCCCGTGTTCATGTATGCTTCGTTATCCATGCAGATATAGAGGAAATCGTCGTTGCGGTTGGCCGCCCCGGAAAGGGATTGCAGCCCGATATCGAAGGTTCCCCCGTCGCCGGCGAATGCGGCCACCGGGATATCGTCCTTGCCTTGTATTCTCAGCGCATGCGAGATTGCCGCAGCGGTGGGCGCCGCAATCTCGAACGCGGAATGAAATACCGGCACCTTCCACGTGGCGTACGGATACGGTCCGGAGATGACGGCGACGCACGACGGTACCACGACCACCACAACCCGGCGCCCCAAGGCCTGCATTGCCATACGCATACCGCTCGCAATGCCGCATCCCGGACACGCGGCATGGCCGGAGCGCATCATGTCTCTGGAATGCGCATGCTCTATTCTACTAATCTTCATTTTCTTCTCGTACCGCAAACCTTTCTTCGGAAATCGGCTCCTGAATTTGGCTTCGGTAGCTTCCGGTGCCTGGCAATTATGAGCAACGTCTGGAATCCCTGCCCAGTACGATGGTACTTGCGAAACTCAAGCTCGTGTGCGACGCTCATGCCTGCAATCGCCATTTGGTTGCGGTTCTAACCGCCTCCACCTTCATTGGTCCTCCGTAATCCACACGGGACTATCCGACGCCCCGTCTCTTCTCATCGCGTCCAGGACAACCCTCTCGATCAGTTCGGGATTCACGTCCGTACCGCCTATTCCCGCCAGGTATCCCTGTATTTGATGCCGCACGTCGGAATGAACAAGAGCCGCCTTCAACTCGGAACAGAATATTCCTTCCCGTCCGAGAGAAAGGTTCCGTTCAATGACCGCGATCTTGGGGATGGGATCGAGAACCTTCCGCAACTCCGCTGTGGGAAACGGGCGGAACAACCTGATCTTCACCAATCCCACCTTGTGTCCCTGCTCACGGAGCCCGGCTATGACGAGTCTCGCGGTGGACGTGATACTTGCCGTGGTGACGAGCACCACGTCCGCGTCCTCGGTTTGAACCGCTTCGATCAGTCCGTACCTTCGGCCGAAGTGATCCCCGAACTCATCATCGACCCGCCGGGCGACGTCCAATGCATCCGCCATCGCGTCGTAGGAGAGCTTCCGATAGTGCCGGTACTGGGTTTGGTTCACCACGGGGATCACGAAGCCGGGGTTGTCCACATCAAACCGTTGGGGGATGGACGGCGGAGGCACAAACGCGTCCACAAGGTCCTGGTCCGGAACGTCCACAGGTTCCATGAAGTGAGAAATGAAATTGGCTTCGAGCACCACCATGCAAGGCAACAAGATTTCCTCGGCAATGCGGAAGGCCTGAATTGTCGAATCAAGAGATTCTTGACCGTCCTCACAATAGATCTGAATCCAGCCCGTGTCCCGCTGAGACAGCGTGTCCGTCTGATCGCTCCAGAATGCCCATGGTGCCGCGAGGGTCCTGTTGACGCAGGCCATGACCACCGGCGCCCGGCATCCCGACGCAAAATGGAGCATCTCGTGCATGAGAGCCAGGCCTTGCGACGACGTTGCGGTAAACGTCCTCACGCCGGTCAACGAAGCGGAAAGACACGCGGCCATGGCAGAATGCTCCGATTCCACCCGCATCATCACGCCGCCAAGTTCCCCGGCGGCATCCCAATCGGAAAGCTTCTCATAGATGGGCGTCTGAGGGGTGATGGGGTACGCTGCCACGAACTGAGCCCGGCACAGACGAACCGCTTCAGCCACGGCGTGGTTTCCCGAGATGAAGCGTTTCATCGGCCTTCTCCCATTTCCATGACCCCGCGAGGACACACCGCTGCACAAACGGCGCAGCCTTTGCAGTAGTCGGGATCCGCTTCATACGGAGGGCCGCCCTCGGGCCCGGCCGTGACGCATGCCTCGGGGCAAAAGAGGAAACAGCGCTCACATTCGGTGCAGGTACCACATCCGAAACATCGTCCGGCTTCCTCTGTCGCGGAATCTCTCTCCAGAGGGATGTTCACCTCTGTGAAACTCCGGAGACGCTCTTCCGCGTCCACGCAACGAAGAGGTCCCGGTGCCTTGAGATTCAGAAAGAGCGGCTCCAACTGTTCGAAACGCACCACTCCTGCGGAGTTCCAGTCGGGACGCGGATGGAAAAGCGCATGGATGGAGAATGACGGGCCTCCGCCCAGCATCACGTCTTCCAGAGCCCCGTTGAGAGATCTACCGCAGGTGAACCGATGCATGGCCAATGCGGCACGCTTCCCGGCCGCCACTGCCTCCACCACCGATGCGGGACCGCTTACCGCGTCGCCTCCCGCATAGAGGCCGGGTACCTTGGTCTCCAGGGTTTGTGCATTCACTTCAAAAAGATTGCGGGAGGTCTCCGGCGAGATCCCCAAGGCCGCAAAGGCTCCCGAGTCCACTGCCTGGCCCACGGCCGGCACAACTGCGTCGGTTTCACGCAAGAGGGAGATCGAGTCGTCGCACACGGGATTGAACCGTCCGGCAGCATCGAACACAGCGGTGCATTTGGAGAACTCCACTGCCTGAACCCGTCCCTGCTCCCGGATGATCTTCCGGGGTCCCCAGCCGTGGTGGAAGGCGACCCCTGCATCGAGGGCTTGGTCGTATTCTTCTTCGTGGGCGGGCATCTGTTCGCGCTGCTCCAGGCAGACCACTTCCACCTCTCGGGCGCCGAGCCGCCTCGCGGTCAAGGCCGCGTCAATGGCCGTGTTTCCGCCTCCGATGATCAGAACCCTCCTCGGCAGCGATACCACTGCATGGCTCCGAACAGCCCTCAGCAGATCCAACGCGGGCACGACCCTTTCCGAGCGGATTCCCTCAACCTCCGGGAGTATGCTCCGTTGAGCGCCCACCGCGAGGAAGACTGCTTTGTGGTTGCCCAAGAGATCCTTCAGTCCGTCGGCGTCGACGGTTGTCCTCATGCTCAGCCCGATGCCGAGTTCGAGGATGCGGTCAAGGTCTCGATGAAAGACCGCCCGAGGCAATCGGAACTCGGGGATGGCCCCACGGAGCATGCCCCCGGGCTCATTTTCCGCGTCGATGAGCGTTACCGGGTGTCCCATCCGGGCAAGATGGTACGCCGCGGAAAGCCCTGCAGGTCCCGAACCTACCACCGCGACCGGATGCGCTTTCCCTTCGTCCGTGAGTGAGACCGGCCTTGCCGAACCGAACTCCGATGCGGCCCGCTCGACGGCACGGATGGCTACCGCTCCGTCCCAGCCGGCCCTGTTGCACGCTTCACAGCACACCTGATAACAGACGCTGCCGCAGACTCCCGGAAGCGGGTTTTCCTCGAGGAACGCTTCCAGTGCGGCATCGAAATCGCCTGCGGCTGCGGCGATCAGTGCACGGGGTATGTTGTTGCCCGCGGGACAGGCCGTCCGGCATGGGGATACCTTCTCGATGTGCTTGGGCCGCTTGGCGCTCCACGTTCCCGTCTTGAAGACTTCCGTCGAAGACCGGGCGATGGGAATTATTCTCTCCGGGTCTCTATGTTCGGGAACAGTCATGGCGTATCGGTCCCTTCGGTCAGGCAGAGTTTGTCATATCCTTGCCGTACCGCCTCCAGATTTGCCTCCCGCTTGGCCGGCACCATTTCCGCGACGGCCTCGGATACGGCGTCAAGGGAGATGCCGGCGGTAAACCTGCTATAGGCGCCCAGCATGGCAGTGTTGATGGCGTTTCCCAACCCCAGTTCCTCTGAGATGGACCGTGCGTCGACGGTTGCCGTGGTAAAGCCTTGCAGTTTCCCGGACAGGGCGGTCCGGCGGTCCGCACAGACAAGTATCCGGGCACCCGGCGACATGGATGTTCCGAGTTCCTCCGGATTCAGAAGGCCGGCATCAAAGCAGATCAGTTCGTTGGGATGCTTGATCTCGCACTTCAGGAGGATCTTTTCCTTGTCCACACGCAGGAAACCGACGACCGGCGCTCCTCGGCGTTCACCGCCGAACAGCGAGTAACACTGGGGGTACATGCCTGCGCGAAAAAAGGCATAGCCGAGCATTTGCGACGCCATGACCACGCCCTGACCGCCGCGGCCGCTGAACTTGATCTCAAGCATTCTTCGTTCCCACGGCAGGTTTCTCCTTGCCGGATTCCGGAAAGGCGTACCGGTAGATATCCGACTTGGACTGGTGTAGATGGTCTCTCATGGCCTGTGAGACTCGATTCTCATCCCGGTCTTTAAGCGCTTCGACGATTTTCCAGTGCCCTTGGATGCCTCTCAAGGCGGAGTCCGGGACGTAGAGGCTCTCAACCCGGTAGAGAAGCATGTGGCGTCTCAGCAGTTGGCACAATTCCAGAAGCCGTTGGCTGCCGCCGGCCCGGGCCAGAATCTCGTGAAATTCCGCGTCGTATTGAACAAAGGAACGGGGATTGCCGGCCGTAACGTCCTTGTGGGCGGAGACGAGATTGTCTTCCATTGCCTGGAAGTCGGCCTGCGTCATGCGTTTCATGGCCCATTTGGCGGCGAGGGTTTCCGTAACGACCCGGATTTCACAGATCTCTTCCACTTCGGACCACTTGAGGGCTTTAACCTGGTAACCCACACGGGGAATGGACTCGATCAGACCTTCCATCTCCAGCATATGGAGGGCTTCCCTCACCGGCGTGCGTGAAGTCTTTATCTGTTTTGCCAGCTGTGTTTCCACGATTCGCTCGCCGGATTTGATCTTGCCGCTGAGCAGCAGTTCCCGGATGGCGGCGTGGACCTTTTGGCGTACGCTGGTGGGATTTCTGATTGCGAGTTTGATTTTCTTTTCGTTCATTGAATTGGTGCTTATTCGTAACAGGGCGACGTTGTAACCGGCTGTTGTTAAATGTATTTACTGGCACCAACTGGGATACCGTATCCCAATTATCAATGTACAAAAAAAATTGTCAAGCACTTTTTCCTGCTGCGGCCACATGGTCCATCCGCGTCGCACCACATGCCCGCTGCCGAAAACGTGCTTGACAACATTCACAAAGTCGGTCCGGTTATCTTACCTGAGTTTGAATCTCTGAATCTTTCCCGTAGCGGTCTTGGGAAGTTCGTCGAGAAAACTGATGCCCCAGGGACGCTTGAATTTCGGCAGTCTATTGGCGACGAATTCAGTTAATTCCGAGGAGGCCCGTTCCTTCGACGATGCGTCGACCGCATGAAGAACGACATACGCAAAAGGCTTCATAAGCCCTTCCACCTCACGGCCCACTACCGCACACTCATTAACTGCGGGGTGCTCCATGAGCACATACTCAATTTCAATGGGCGAAACCCAGATTCCGCCTACCTTCAGCATGTCGTCCCCG
>JAZDHD010000315.1:0-7844 GCA_043806215.1 Pseudomonadota bacterium
GGAGAGCCCCCGGCTTCTTCAAGGCCCTTTTTAGTACCTGCAAATTCCCCGCAGAGACTGGACAAAGATCGTCCAAAGACTCCGAAAGAGGAAGGCACGCGTCCACAGATTCCGCAAACAGGACCGCGCTCACGAGATCGCGCAGCGCGCTCCTTTCGAGCTCCGAGTTACACCACATAGCCAAACCGCGGTCATCCAGAGCCCAGGTCATGTCAGACGAACATTTGTCTTCGGCCGTGGGGGCCGGCATGTTCTTCGCTTCCATTTCACCTCCTTGAGGAGAAAAAACCAGTCTTCCGGAACGGGAAAACTGACCACCAAGGCACCAAGAAGAGAATAAGTATTCCACAGATGTCACAGATTTCCACAGATTCAAAGGTCCAAGAGAAGAGATTCTCACCACCAAGCCACAAAGTCACCAAGGAAGAGAAGAGATTTATCCACAGATTACACTGATTGACACAGATTCAACGGCCCAAGAGAAGAGAAATCAACGGCGAAGAAATCGAAGAATGCAAGGGTCGCCCCTCAGGATCACCGGCGCCGCACCATAGCCTCTGCTCGGCGCTCGTCAATGAACTCACGGAACGGGGGCGCCCCTATCGCGGTGCAGTCCGGCGGCTAATGTGTCGCCGTACTTACGCCAACGAGCACTGAGCAAGCGGGGTCGGCTCCGGGGACCAACGGATGCCGTCACACCTTGTACCCGCGAGGTGTGACGAAAAAACCCCCAATGATCTTGGAAGAACTGTTGCCGATGACGACGATGCTCCGCATGGTGATCTCCAGGTGGAGAAAATTGTCCAATGTCGCCATGGTTATGCACTCGTCGGGCGTGCCCACCGCGGTGCCGATTCCCACCGGCGTCTTGCCGTTCCGGTACTTGAGAAAAATCCCCGCGGCTTCGTCCAGTTGACTCTTTCGTTTCTTACTCCTGGGATTGTACAGCGCGACCACCAGATCGCCCGCGGCAACCGCTTCGAGCCTGTGCACAATGGTTTCCCAGGGAACAAGCAGGTCGCTGAGGCTGATACACGCGAAATCGAGCATCAAGGGTGCGCCGAGCCTGGCAGCCGCGGCTCCCGCAGCGGTTATTCCGGGAACAATCTCGATTGGGACCGGATTATCGTCTGCCGCAACCATCTCCAGTGCAAGGCCGGCCATGCCGTAAATCCCCGCGTCCCCCGAAGATATCAGCGCGACGGTCCGGCCTTCCTTCGCCTTTTCAATCGCGGCCCGGCACCGCTCACGCTCCTTGGTCATTCCGGAAGATATAAGTTCCTTGCCTTCGGTCAAGTCTGAGATGAGATCCAGGTACCTCGCGTATCCCACCACCACGTCGCTGCCCGCAAGAGCCTGTTCCGCCCGGCGGGTACGGTCCAAGGGGCCGCCGGGTCCGATTCCCACTACGAAGAGTTTGCCCGGGCCGCTGTCCGCATTCCGCGGTTTGCCCCGGGAGCCTGAATTGTCGTTCAAAGAGTCCTCACTTTCGGCGAGCGGTGCTCCGACCGCATTCTTCATCGACGGCCCAAGAGAAGAAAGATTCACCACCAAGACACAAAGGCACCAAGAAGACAAAGACATTATCCACGGATTTCGCCGATTCACACAGATTCAACGGCCCTCTTTACGGTTGGGGGCGCCGCGCAATCGTCACAATCCCATGATCTTGTAGATCAGGTCCATGTCCAAACGTTGCCGGACCGCATCGGCCAACCGGTCGAACGCGGGTTCCAGGTCGTATTGTGCGACGATCCGGCCTTTGGCGGGGAGCCCGCGGCGTTGGCGCAGCCGGTCGATGAACCAGCGCCGGAACGGGTCCGCGTCGAATATCCCGTGAATGTACGTGCCCCACAGCCTGCCGTCCTGCGATCTCACGCCGATGGATCTGCCGGATTCATGTTCCAGGAGCGGGGCAAGCCCGCCTGCCTCGGTCCTGCCGTGATGGATTTCGTATCCCCGGACCGTGAGGCCCGATTCCAGGTGCTTCGCACCGACCAGGGTCAGCGTCTTCTCCAGTTCCAGCACCGTGGTCATCGGAAGAAAGTCGAGCCCCGGAAGGGTCTTGCCGTCGGATTCCAAACAATGGGGGTCTGCTATGCGTGAGCCGATCATCTGAAATCCTCCGCAGATTCCCACCAACTCGGTGTGCCCGTTCCCGGCCAATTCCCGTATCCTTGCTTCCAGACCGTTGTTTCTCAGGTATTGCAGGTCGCCGATGACGTTCTTGCTCCCGGGAATGATCACCGCATCCGGACGGTGGAGATCCTCCGCGCGGCGGATCTTTTTCAGGCGGACATCCGGCTCGATAAGGAATGCATCGAAGTCGGTGAAGTTCGAGATGTGCGGGAGATCCACCACCGCGATCTCGATACACTCTTCGGAGGACCGCGGATCCTTGAACAAACCTTCCTTGAAGCTCACCGAATCCTCTTCCGGAAGACCGAGAGCGTGAAAATAGGGTACCACTCCGATGACCGGCCGGCCGGTGTGACGACGGGTATACTCGAGAGCATCATCGAGGAGATCCTGATTGCCGCGGAAGCGGTTCACCACGAATCCCGCCACCAGACCCCGTTCCCATTCCGCCAGGACCTCCATGGTGCCCACGAAGGCAGCGAAGACGCCGCCGCGGTCGATGTCGCCGACGAGCAGCACCGGCGCCCGAGCGTACCGGGCCATGCGCATGTTCACGATATCGTGATGCTTCAGGTTCACCTCACCGGGGCTGCCTGCGCCCTCCAGGACGATTACGTCGTGCTCCGCGGCCAGGCTGTCGTATGCCTGCCGGACCTTATCCACGACAAGCGACTTGTAGTGAACGTAATCGGACACGTCCATGTTTGCAACGGGTTTGCCCATGACGATCACCTGACTGCCCGTATCGGTGTTGGGTTTGAGCAGGACCGGGTTCATGCGGACATCCGGATCCAACCGGCAGGCCTGCGCCTGCACCACCTGGGCCCTTCCCATCTCGCCGCCGTCCCGGGTGACAAAGGAATTCAAGGACATGTTCTGCGCCTTGAACGGCGCCACCCGATACCCGTCCTGCAACAGGATACGGCACAGGATTGCCGTCATGACGCTCTTGCCTGCGTTGGAACTCGTGCCCTGAAACATCAGCGCCGGCGTGGGGCGTCGTGCGCCCCGCCCGGCCGGTTTACCGAGGGCTCGTCTCAGGGATTCACAGAAGCGGAGATTCTCGTCCGGGGTCCTCACCGCGATGCGGAAGAAGCGGTCGTCCAATCCCTCGAAATTCGCGCACAACCGGATGGCTATCCCGTCCCGGAGCATCCCGTCGGACAACGTTTGTGCGGTGATCCCCTTCCTGTCGATACGGACGAGAAGATAGTTTGCCCTACCCGGATAGACGGTCAGACCCCCAACGGACTCGATCTCATCCTTCAGTTCTCCGCGGCGGAGGGTGACGAATTCCCGGCTCCGCTCAACGTAGTCCTCGTCTCTCAAGGCGGCCTCGCCCACTGCTTGAGCTATGCCGTTGACCGACCAGAACGGCTGGATGTCACGGACGGCCCGGACCACCCCGCGGTCGGCAATGGCGCAGCCCAACCGGAGGCCCGGAACGGCAAAGATCTTCGTCAACGACAGGAGCACGACAACATTGGGCGGCCGGTCATGGACGAGGCTGTCCAGGTCTTGGACAAAATCCCGGAATGCCTCGTCGACGACGAACACGGATGAGGGGTTATCCGTTGCCAGGCGCCTCAACGCCTGCGCATCGAAACACAGACCCGTGGGATTGTTGGGTTGACACAGAAAAACCAGTTCTCCGCCGCGCAGAGCGTCCTGCATGCGGTCGAAATCCATCTCGAATCCCGCACTCTCCTGCAATGCAACGGTATCGACGGGCACGCCGGCAGCTTCGGCGTAGGCTTGATAATCCGAATAGGTGGGGACCGCGACAACGACACGAGATGCACGTAAGGCACGGGGGAGAAGGTGGATGATCTCAGTGGAACCGTTTCCCGCGAGTATGTGCTCCTCCGGGACGCGGTACCGTTGACTTGCCGCTTTTCTCAACCCCGATGCGTCCGGGTCGGGATAGTGCACAAGGGACCCGAGAGTGGAACTCACCACGGATCTCAACCACTCCGGCGGTCCCAATGGGTTCAGGTTTGCCGAGAAGTCGAGTATCTCGTACGCGGGGCGCCCGGCAAGGCCCGCGAGATTGCCCAGGTTCCCGCCGTGCTTGAAATCTCTCATTGTCCGTGTCTCCGCCGGTTAATCGACGAGTGCGGTTGAAACTGCCGCCTCCTCGAACGTCGCGACCCGGGTCAAGATCCGCACGGCCCCGTCCACCAGGGGCATGGCGACGGCCGCGCCGGTTCCTTCCCCCAGTCTGAGATCCAAATCCAGGAGCGGCTTCTTGCCGATGAATTCCAGCGCAGCTTTGTGACCTTGCTCGACGCTCCTGTGGGCCGCTATCATGTAGTCCGCGGAAGCGGGAGCCAACCCGTATGCGATCAAAGCGCCCGCGGTGGAGATGAGGCCGTCCACCAGGATGGGCTTCTGCAACGATGCCGCGCCGATAATCAACCCGGCTATTCCGCCGATTTCGAATCCGCCCACCTTTGCCAGCACGTCCAAAGCGTCGCCCGCGTCGGGCTTATTGGTCTGCAATATTTTTTCGATCACGGAAATCTTATGTTTGAACCGGTCCTCGTCTATTCCCGTTCCACGGCCCGTCACCTCTGCGGGCGGGGCTCCGGTGAAAGCCGCGATTATGGCGCTGCTCGGGGTTGTATTTCCTATTCCCATGTCCCCGGTCCCCAACAGATCGTATGACGGCCCGAGGTCGAGGGCGATCTTGATGCCCGTTTCCACGGCCTGAACGGCTTCCGGACGGCTCATGGCAGGCCCCGCGGCAATGTTTGCGGTCCCGGGGCGGATGGGCCTGGAAATGAACAGCTTTGAATCCATGGCCGCGGTGAGGTCTCCCGCGACGCCCATGTCCACCACAAAGACCGCGGCATCGGTCAGTTGGGCGAGGGCGTTGATCCCCGCTCCTCCATTGAGGAAATTGAACACCATCTGGGGAGTGACTTCCTGAGGGTAATTGGTCACACCCTCCGCAACCACGCCGTGGTCGCCGGCCATCACAACGACCGCCTTCCTCTGGGTGGGCGGGTTCATGGACCGGGTCATTCCCGCGAGATCAACCGCCAGGTCCATGAGCCTGCCAAGGGCCCAATGGGGCATGGTGAGTTGATCGAGCCTTTCCTTCGCGCGTCCTCGGAACGTCTCGTCCTGGGGAACGATACGGGTTATGGTTTCTGCCAAAAGGTTCATGGAAGATGCCTCCTTGTACGGTAAACCAATGCAGTCGAAAGAGGTGAAATGCAGAAGTCCGGTTTGGAGCCGTTTGTCGGCGGGAATCCAGGTCGACTGCGTGGAGCAGTAATGGTGAACTTACCGCAAGGGGGAGGGCAAAAGAAATCCCCGGGGAATACCCGGGGATGCCGTATTCCATCCCTGTTGCCAAGCTCCCTCTCCGCGAAGAGCATGACATTTCACTCTCTCGGGGCAGGTCTTCCGGCTTCCGGATCTGCCTACTCGCCGCCCTTCCCATCGTTACCGACAGTGGCTTCACGGCTTTCGTCCCCGGTTACGGCGGCGGGTCCGCAACGGATTTGCACCGTTTTCCCTTTCGCCCCGTCCGGACGATCATGAATCATGTATCGCCGGCTTCTTTGCCGGGCAGTATGGTACTGCCTCGGGCCGTAAGATTACCGCCTGATGAAGGCCGTGTCAAGTTCCGCTCGACTCGATTCCGGGGCCGGCCGTATGTTCCGTTCCGGAGCGGATTTCTTGCGCCCAGGAACGACTTGAACGCGGTGACGTCATTTCCCGTCCCGCTTCCGGACAATGCGTTCCAAGAGGCTGCGATTGACGTACTTGCGTCGAATTCTTATATTAGACTCATGTGAGATGCGGCACGGCCGCCGGCCGGTATGACGGTCGTACAACAGCGGTCCGTCGGGTACCGCCGGCATTTCGACACGGATTGTGCAGCTGGAAAGGCGTGGAATCATGAATGAGGAATTTGAGGCAACCGGAACCAATCTTCCCGATCCCAAGGAAATCGAAAAGGAAATCAATGAGTTCCTTGCGAATAAATATGGTAACCGTATACGGGTTATGGGTACGCAGATAGGGCCGTGGCCCGGCCCAGAGGAATCGGAGACCGGTGAAACGACATTATCGGACGCGGATTCTTCCCGGGTTCGTTTCGATATGAAGCCGAAAGAGCTTCACGAGTATTTGGACCGTTTCGTCATCCGCCAGGATATTGCCAAGGAGATACTTGCTACGAAAATCTGCACTCATTTCAACCGGATCCGTCACTTTCAAGAAATGGGGGACCCCTCCGGCAACGAGGGAATCGGCCGGATCAAGAACAATATCATACTGATCGGGCCCACCGGGGTAGGCAAGACGTACCTGATCAAATTGATTGCCGGGAAGGTGGGCGTTCCCTTTGTCAAGGGAGATGCCACCAAGTTCAGTGAGACCGGGTACGTGGGCGGTGATGTGGAGGACCTGGTCCGGGATCTCGTGCAGGCGGCGGACGGCGACATTGAAAAAGCCAAGTTCGGGATCATCTATGTCGATGAAATCGACAAGATTGCCTCTTCGGGAAACATCATCGGCCTGGATGTGTCCAGGACCGGGGTTCAGCGTAATTTGCTGAAACCCATGGAAGAGACTGAAGTGGATTTGAAGGTGGCCCATGATCCCGTATCGTTGATGGAGGCCGCCGCGCACTTTCAGAAGACGGGGAAGCGTCTGAAACGCACCATTAACACCAAGGACATTCTGTTCATCGTCTCCGGCGCGTTCAACGAGCTCGATACGATCATATCCAAGCGCCTTTCCAAGAAGGGACTGGGGTTCGGTGCCGAACTCAAAGACGAGCAAGGGAAGGGCGAGCTGTTCAAAGAAGTCAAAGCCGAAGATCTCATGGCATATGGATTCGAATCGGAATTCGTAGGCCGGATTCCCGTTACCGCGGTGCTCGAGGACCTCGATGAGGACGACTTGTACAAGATTCTCAAGAACCGCTATTCGTCGGTGGTGACTGCCAAAAAGCAGGACTTCAAATCATACGGCATCGACGTCCGTTTTACCGATGAGGCCTTGAGAGCCGTCGCACGAATGGCGCGAACGGAAAAGACCGGAGCCAGGGCGCTCATCAGCGTCATGGAAAAGGTGCTTGTGGGCTTCGAGCGGATGCTCCCGTCAACCGATGTAACCCGCTTCACCGTAACCGAGGAAGTGGTAAGTGATCCGAGGCGCGTGCTCAAGGAGATCCTCGAAGACGAGAGTCACCCTTCCCGATGCGGGATCTTTGACGAAGTGGACGCTCTGGAGAGGACGGAACTCCTCACGGAACTGAAGAGCAGAAGCCGGGAATTCGAGAAGACGCTTGGGAGGTCCTTAGGGGGCGAGGAACTCGAAGCGGTGGTTGAAGCGGCTTCAGTTCAGGGGATCATGCCTGAAACGGCATACAAGAGGTACATCAAGGTAGAAGAGGAGATTCACACGTTCGAGAGGGAATTTCAAGTCCAGTACGGCTTCAAGATCAGGTTCTCGCCCGAAGCCGTTGAGGAACTGATCCGGTTGGTGATAAACGGGTCCGAGGAAGCATTGATCGTGTGCAGGAAGATCTTCCAGAACTATCACCACGGATTGAAGCTTGTCATGGAGCGTACCGGCGCCCTCGAGTTTTCCATCCCCAAGGAGGCCATCCGGGACCCGGAAGTTTATCTCAATGAGATGATCCAAAAGACGTACCGCCGGCAAGAACCCGAATAGGAATTCCC
>JAZDHD010000316.1:0-12523 GCA_043806215.1 Pseudomonadota bacterium
GTGTGCGCCCAAATGCGGGCGGACACATAGGTCCGCCCCTACCGTGGCCCGGGCCTCCGTGCCCGGAACGCTCTGGTTCCAGTTCTCAGACTCGGTAACAGGAGCAGAATGTGCGACCGCATTTACGCCATGAAGCACTAAGGACGCGGGGATGAACCGGGAAAATCTTTTTGAGGAGTTGGAGCGTCTGCGCCGCCGGGTCGCGGACTTGGAAAATTCGGAGATCAAGCGGTCCAAAGATACTCTGAATGTGCTTATGCAAAGGTACAAAGCGGTTCTAGACAACATCGAAGTCGGGATTTCCGTGCTCGACTCCCGAATGCAAATCGTTGAAGTCAACAAGGCTTTGCGAGATTATTTTCCTCATGTCCGGCCTGCATGCGGGCAAGTCTGCTATGAACACTACAACGATCCTCCCAGGTCGGAGCCCTGCCCGTACTGTCCGTGTGTCCTTACGCTGCACGACGGAGAAGTGCACGAAGCGGTCACGGAGACTCCCGAAGGCTCGGAGATCAGGAACTATCGCATAGTCTCGTCACCGATCAAGGATTCTGAAGGCCGGGTTCAATACGTCATCGAGATGACCGAAGACATTACCGGGCGCAAGAGTGCCGCGGAAGAATTGAAAAGGTCCAACGACCTTCTCAGGGCCATCATCGAGGCGGCACCCGCGGCCATTATCGGCGTGGATCTGGACGGCAACGTGCAGGGAGTGTGGAATCCCGCCGCCGAGAAGATGTTTGGCCGGCGTGCCGAGGAAGTCATGGGCCGCCCGCTCCCGGCCGAGCCGGAGGAACGGCTGGAGGAATTCGGTTGGCACAGGCGAAGGATGAGCAAAGGCGAGACCCTGACCGGGGTGGAAGTGCGCCGGCGGCGGCGTGACGGCACTCTGATCGATTACGGCATCTATTCTTCGCCGCTGCATGACGTTGAGGGGCGAATGACCGGCAACATCGCCGTGCTTGTGGACATTACCGAGCGCAAGCGCGCGGAAGAGCAACTCAACAGACTGTCCGCCGCGGTGGAACATGCCGGTGAGGCAATCGTGGTGTCCGATTCGCAAGGAATCATCCTCTACGCCAATCCGGCCTTTGAAAACATCACCGGCTATGAACGTCAAGAAGTGATCGGGAAGGATTGGCGGATTCTCGGAAGCGGCAAACAAGGCGAAGCCTTGTACCAGGACATGTGGGACACCGTGCTCAGTGGACGGGACTGGCGCGGACGCCTCACAAACGTGAAAAAGGACGGAACGCTCTATGAGGAAACTGCAACGGTTTCACCAATCAAAGACGAGAGCGGCCGCGTGGTGAACTTCGTAACCGTGATCCGTGACGTAACCGACGAGAGCTCTCTCCAGAAGCAACTGATTCAAGCTCAAAAGATGGAAGCGATAGGGACGTTGGCAGGAGGCATCGCCCACGACTTCAATAACCTCCTGCAGGTCATCAACGGGTATGCCGAAATGGCTCTGTTTGGCATAAAGGAAGGGGACAAAGGTCATTCCGCACTGTTGGAAATCAGGCGGGCCGCCCGCAGCGCGGCGGAACTTACGCAAGGATTGCTCACGTTCAGCCGTCGGGTGGAGAGTAAGCTCAGACCGGTCGATCTGAACCAGGAGCTGCACAAGGTGAGCAATATGCTGAGCAGGACTCTGCCCAAGATGATAGAAATACGGATGAATCTTTCCGAGCCTCTCGACCCGGTGAACGCGGACCCGGCCCAGTTGCAACAGGTCGTCATGAATCTCGCGGTGAATGCACGAGATGCCATGCCCGATGGAGGCAGATTATCAATAGAAACGAGAAACGTTTTGTTGGACGAGGACTACTGCAAGTCCCATCTCGGCACCTCTCCCGGGAACTACGTACTGCTGAGCATTTCGGACTCGGGGACGGGAATGGATGAGGAAACGAGGAAGCACATCTTCGATCCCTTTTTCACGACCAAGGAAAGCGGCAAAGGGACGGGACTGGGCCTTGCCATCGCGTTCGGCATCGTCAAAAGCCACGGGGGGGGCGTTCAGTGCTATAGCGAGCCGGGATACGGCTCCACGTTCAGGATTTACCTGCCTGCCTTGAAAACCGCGCACGATGCGGCGCAAACAGTGCAGTTCGAGGCTTTCACAAGCGGAACCGAGACGATTCTTGTGGTCGATGACGAGGATTCGGTGAGGGAGATCTCGGCAGAGATGCTCGAGAAGTTCGGCTACACGGTATTGACCGCGGCCGGCGGCAGGGAAGGGGTGGGAGTGTTTTCTCGTGAAAGGCACCGGATAGACCTTGTGATTCTGGACCTCATCATGCCCGAGATGGGCGGTCGGGACTGCCTGAGGGAGATCTTGAAGATTGCGCCGGAGACCAAGGTGATCATCGCCAGCGGTTACGCAGCAAACGGGCAAATCGACCAGGCGCTCCAGGACGGGGCAACGGCCGTTGTGAGGAAACCGTACGAGGCCGGCCAACTCATCGGACTTGTGAGAAAGGTCCTCGATGAGTTCTAGAGTCGATTCGGCAAAGGCCCTCCCGTGGCGGTCTGTCACGTATACTCACTGTGGCGGATAATTGGACGGCTTTCGCTCGGGAGCTTAGGGTCAGTCACCAAATAAGCCTATCATCCCTCGGGACCCTCGGGGCGCGCAAGCGTTACCCTATCCGCCGTGCCGGCTTTTCCAGTTTAGCATTGTTTGCCCACACACAACCGGAACCAGTCCCTTTCTTACCACAAAAAGACCGACATCAACCATGATCTTACCGTTCATTCGCCTATAATAATACCTTAGTTCATCTGCTCCTCTTGCGCAAAGTTCGTGAAAAGGTACCGGAGGTCATGTCATGTGAGGAGTATCAATCGACGAGACTTTTCGGGGAGAATCGGTTCAGGTAAGGTCCCGCCGGGAAGATCGTAAGGCTATTCTTATCATACCGTGAGGGAGGTCAAAGACGCCGGCCGGACAATATGGGGATGAAAATCCTCAAATGTCATAAGTGCGCAAGTTTTCGACAAAAGCATCACATTTAAGGAGGAATGTCATGGTTGAGGTTATCTTCACATTCGAAGTCGCCAAAGAAAAGCAAGCTGATTTCTTGGGGTTTGTAAAAACGGGAACAAAACCTTATTGGGAGTCTAATGGCTGCAGCGCATATAACGTCTGGCAGGCAGTCGGCGAAAACGTCTTTATGAAAAGGATGGAGTTTCCCGACGTGGAAACGATGGGAAAGGTAATATCCAAGGCCGAGACCGATGCGGAAGCTAAGGCGCTCGTTGAGAAGTTTGAGTCTTTGGTGACGAATCTGAACCGAAAACCATACGTCAAGTTGACATAGCAGCACCGGCCGCGCTTCCGGATTCCGTAAGGCTGGAACGCTTCCGCATATCCGGAACACGGCGGCAAGTGCTACGAATCGCAAAGAACCCCCTCGCCTTACCTCTTCCTGGGGAAACGGAGTGAGAGAGGATTTCTCTTACTCCCTTTGTCCGGGGGGGATGGGGGGCTGTTGGACGGGCGGCTTTAGAAGGATGCGTGCAGCATACCAGAGCAGCAATGTCTTCTTCGGTGTTCAATGCTTATGCCGACGGCATCGTACAAAGACCGATCAGCAATGTAAAAAGGAGGAGCCTTTATGCATCTCGACCATCTCTTTTCGGATGAGGAGAAAGCACTCCGTGAAATGATCCATAAGTTCACTGAAAAGGAGATAATTCCTATAAGGGAGGAATTGGAGACGGATTATAGGCTTGTTGAGTCAGTACATCAGAAACTGGTTGATCTCGGGATTCAGAAGGCCGGATACCCCGCGGAATACGGGGGAACAGGCCCCGCCTGCGCCACGCTTTTCGGAATCGTTTGCGAAGAGCTTTCAAGAGGAGATGCCGGCATCGGACTTACCACGGGCATCAACATGGGGGAGCTCATGTTGCCGGCACTGCAGGCGGGGAACAAGGCGATAATGGATAGATTTATGCCGCCTTTTTGCGGTAGTGAGATATGCTACGCATGCCTATCGATGACCGATTCTACCGGTGGAGCCGACTCTGAGAACCCTGTGCTTCAAGGTAAGGGAATCACAACGAGAGCAAAGCTTGTGGGGGATGAATACGTTATCAACGGGACCAAATCCTGGCCCACCAATGCGGCTTTGGCCGGAGTCCTGTTAACTGTATGCAACACGGACCCCGGCCTTGGAGAAGAGGGCATTGCATTAATCTATGTCCCCGGTGATGCTAAAGGCGTTACCTACGGAAAGAACGAAACAAAGGTAGGCTTCCGAACGTCTATGAACAATAGTGTTTTTTATGACGACGTGAGAGTCCCAAAGGAATATCGGTTGGCCGGTCCGAGAGACGACGCCCTTTTTTACAAGGCGATCAATTCGGGCACCCAGTGGCACACTGCTGCTCTATCCGTGGGCATTGCCCAAGCCTCATTTGACATTGCGCTCGAATATACCAAGGACCGAAAGAGCGGCGGCAGGGCGGTCCGGAAATGGAGCCTCGTGGCCGGTATTCTGGCAGATATGGCCGTTCGATTGGAGATGAGTAGAGCGGCTGTCTATAACTATGCCTGGATGTTGGATCATCCTGATGATTATGGTCCGCCGTTCACGGACCGAATGGTCTCCTTGGCCTCCATCACCCTGAGTTATGCTGCGGATGCGGCTGCATGGATAACCAACAAGACTATCGAGCTTATGGGTGCAAACGGGTTGTCTCCGGAATACCATGCGGAGAAATACTTTCGAGACGCAAAAATACCTCAGATCGTTCTAAGTGGACAACAGGTGAGAAAGTATCGTATTGCAAGAGGCTATTACGATTACTAGATGAAGCGGCTAAACGTCGTTTTCTTGGTCTCAACCAAGCAGTTTCCGGGAGCAACGCGGGAGGCCTACGGTTGATTCAAACAGACTGTGCGGGTTGCGGTGTAGTGGGCGTTCCCGCCTTCGGTGCCGAGGTGAACCTTGACGCTTGGGGCATCTTGGTCGGCCCTATCGTTCGCTGTATTGTCCGGGGAGGTTCGATCCGCTGTTTCCGATAGGGCTCTATAATTCGGCCGCATTCCTTTTGATCGGTTGGTCACATTCTATAATTTCGACCAGATCCAACAAGCCGTGGAGGACACCGAACAGGGTAAGACGATAAAGGCGGTTATACGGCCGTAGCAGCAAAGTCCATCACTCGTGGGGAGGCAGGAAACCCGTTGAGCCCGGTATGGGTTTACGCCAAGGATGGCTCCTCGGGAGTTGGCCTGGTCAAACCAGCAGCAACATCCAGCAAGGGGAATAAAAATGGTAAAAGAAGGCAAGATGTACATTGACGGGGAGTGGACCGGAGCCTTGGACGGCTCGGTTTACGATGATTTGAATCCCTATAACCGGGAGGTCTTTGCGCGAGTCGCCGCCGGTAAACGGGCCGACGCCAAAAGGGCGGTCGATGCGGCCTCGGCGGCATTTCCCGAGTGGTCACATACACTCCCGGAACAACGGCGGGCCTTGATGTTGAGGGCTGCCGACATCCTTACAAAGAGACGGGATGAAGTTGTCCAATTGCTGGCTGACGAGACCGGCGGGACCTTTGCCTTTTCCATGTGGCAGGCCATGTTTACCCCGGGTCTTCTGCTCGAAGCCGCATCGATGACCCATCAGAGTCACGGAGAGGTCGTCCCCTCCAACACGCCTGGAGCCATCTTTCTGGCCGTGCACCAACCCCTGGGCGTCATTGCGGGGATCGCGCCCTGGAACGCGCCTCTTATCCTGTCGATGCGGGCCATCTGCACTGCCGTTGCGTTCGGCAATACCGCAGTGCTCAAACCTTCCACGGAATCACCGATTACCGGCGGCGTCCTGATCGCTGAGATCTTTGAAGAGGCGGGTTTTCCCAAAGGCGTGCTAAATGTCGTCACAAACGGCCCCGGGCACGCCGGTGCCATCGGCGATGAATTCATCGAGAACCCAAAGGTACGTCGCCTCAACATGACCGGCTCAACTTCGGTGGGCCGCGAACTCGCGGAAAAGGCGGGCCGCCACCTCAAACGTGTCGCTCTGGAACTTGGCGGTCAGAACCCGATGGTGGTTCTGAAGGATGCCGACATCGATACCGCCGTGAACGGTGCGGTCTTTGGCGGGTTTCTCCACCAGGGGCAGATATGCATGTCCACGCGAAGGGTCATCGTCGAAAAGGAGATCGCAAAAGAGTTTACTGAAAAATTCGTGAAAAAGGCCTTAACCATAAAGGTGGGGGATCCCCATGAACCAGACACGATCGTCGGTCCCCTCATCAATGAGTATCAACTAACGCAGGTCAAGAACAGTGTGGAGGCGGCGGTTGGCGGGGGGGCCAAGGTCATGTGCGGCGGCAAAGCGGACGGACCCTGTTATTATCCGACTGTTTTGACCAACGTTAAGCCCGACATGGTTTTCGCCTGCGAGGAGATTTTCGGCCCGGTGGTCTCGGTCATCGAGGTGGATAACGTAGAGGAGGCCATCGCCGTGGCGAATGGTACTCCTTACGGCCTCGCAGCGGCAGTTTTCACGCGCGATTTCGGAAAGGGTATGGCCGTTGCCGAGCGGATTGAATCGGGAACGATTCACATAAACGATCAGACGGTTGCATGTGAGCCGCAGGCGCCTTTCGGCGGGGTAAAGGAATCAGGCTGGGGACGTTTCGGAGGAAAGGCCGAGATGGACGAACACAGCGAACTGCGTTGGATTACTATGCGAACCACGCCGCGACAGTATCCGTTCTAACTATAGTGTCATTGCTTGAATAGTACGGGCACCTTCACGTTTGTCACTGCGAGGACGACCGAAGCGAGGGCACGGCAACCTCAGCCTTTCATGCAGCATTGAGATTGCCTTCCCGCGTCCAGCGCGGGACTGCGGTCCTCGCAATGACAGACCGATTTGATCGGTCTGTCACATTCTATAATCTCGACCAGAACCAACAAGCAGTAGAGGCAACTCAAGACAATTAGTGCCGTTCCGAAGGTTAAGTCAACTCAAAGAATTAGAAAGCGATGATGGCCATACAAGGCAAGATATATAAGTGGGCCAAGGGGTGTATGCGTAAGAGGAAAGTTATTTAAGAAATGAAGGGAGGTAAAGGGGTGTGAGCGAAGAACAGCAAATGAGTTGGTCGCTTCCGTTGTCGGTTGTACTCTACGGTACGGGAACTGTCGCATTCGTTGTAGGCCTTATGATGGCCGGGCAGATACCGGCCGCTTCCGGAGCAACGTCTGCCGGGTGGCTCCTTGGGCTGGCCCTCATAGACATTCCAGCCGGAATCATCATGTTCAGGAGGGGCGACACAATACTCGGAACCGTCACGCTCTATCTGGGCACGGTTCTCTGTGTGGGTGCAGCGCTTGTCGGGCTGATTCGTATGTTTGCGCCAAATGGCGGTTCTATTCCACCGGCTTTCGATGCATGGATGTGGATCGGGATAGGAGCCTTTCTGGTGTGCCTCATGCCTGCAGCGGCGAAGCTTCCGTGGAGCGTGTTCTTCTTCCTGTGCGTGGCGTGCGGTTTTGGTCTGGTACTCTGGGGAATAGGAATGCTTCGCGGTGAAGTGTCTTTGATGCATATTGGAGGTTGGATGATAGTAGCTTTCGCAGTGTTTCTCTATTATGCAGGGACAGCTGCGTTAACGAACGAAGCGTATCAGAGGGAATTACTCCCACTGGGTCGACCGTTATCCAAGTAGCGTTGGATCCTAACCGAATCCACATTGTGTCGGATCGTCTTGGCTTGTCGCCGTTTGTATTCTGAGGCAGAGAGGGGAGCAAACGACCGAGTCGGAGTACTTCTGCGACGAGTTGTAGGTCATTGGCGACGCAATGGTTCCACGGAGCCTGCACAACGCCCTTCAAGACGGTTTCAAGTTGGTGCTGCTCCCCGGGTCCATACAGATCTCATTTTCCTGCTTTCCGCTCTCAGTAAAGACTTGCACGGGGGGGATCAGGAAAGGAGGTGGTGAGAGCAAAATCGTTCCGGAGACAAGTACCAAGAGGCAAAATGAAACGTGGGAGCCTTCTTCATACGAGAATAGGGGAAGACGTTCCCAATCGAGAAACGGCAGATATTGAAATAGGAGGAAGCACATGGCTGATAAGGTGTCGAAAGTCTGGTATGCGGAAGCCAACGCCACAAATTGGACTGAGAGTACTATCTGTAAAGCCAAGGATCTCTTCTACTTGGCTGGACTGGACAAATGCATCGAGAAGGACGACAGCGTAGCGGTTAAGATTCACTGTGGTGAGTACAATCGTACCCACTGCCTGAGGCCGGAATTTGTCGCAGCTATCGTGGAAGAGGTTAAGGCATGCGGAGGCCGGCCCTTTGTTACGGATACGACTACGTTGACGTACCATCTTTACAACAACCGGTGTACCGGGCAGATGCTGGTGGAGGGTGCCAACAGGCATGGACTCAACTGGGCCAGCCTTCAGGCACCATTTATTGTGGCAGACGGTTTCTTTGGAGAAGACGACCTCAGGATAGAACTTCCCGAAGGAAACATACTGAAGGAAACCTATATCGGCCGCGGCATCTATGAGGCGGATGCTTGCATCAATCTGGCTCACGCCAAGGGCCATCCGGTTACGGCATACGGCGGATGCATCAAGAACTTCGGAATTGGAGCCCAATCCAAACGTGGGAAGTACCAGACGCATCTGGCCTTCTGGGGCGACCCACAGGACGAAATCGGGTATCCGAAAGTCAACAAGGATGCCTGCAAGGGAACCGAGTGCGTTTATGCCAAAATGTGTGAGGATAGCTGCCCCGAAGAGGCCATCAGCATCAAGGCCGACGGCATAGATTTGGACTACTCGAAGTGCGCTCTGTGCTTCGCATGCCAAGTGACGTGCATGTTTACCGGCATGGAAGGTGTCGGATTCAAAGATGACTACTTCCCGCTGGCCCAGATCGCTATGTCCGACGCGGCATTAGGATGCATCAAGACCTTTAGACCCGGCAAGCTTGGATACATGGCATATGCGGTGGATGTGTGTCCGGAATGTGACTGCTTCCCATGGGGAGGCCTGCCTGTTGCAACCGATGTCGGAGTCTTCGCATCTCTGGATCCCGTGGCTATTGATACCGCGATCTGCGACTTGATTGACAAGGCTCCGGTCTATCCAGGCAGCAGGGCCGATGAGCTGGGTCTCAAGCCGGGCGAGGACAAGTTAAAGGCAGTGAATGCTTTCACTCCGCGAATTCAGCTCAAAGCTGCCGAGAAGATCGGTCTTGGAACAATGAACTACGAGCTGGTCACGTACGAGCCTGAGTTGAACCCTGAAAACATTGCCAAATGGCAAGTGCGCAAAACGCCGATGACAGTACATCCCATGCGTCAGGTCTTCAAGAATCACAACTGTGCCTGGGAATTTGAATTTGGACGCCATGGCACTGCGGAAGAATGGATGAAGAAATGGCAGGACTTTGATCCCACTGCGTAGGCTCTTCTTCCTCGCAATGTTCCGTTGAGGGGCGAGCTTTGCCTTGCCCCTCTTGCCCAACAGGATAAGGCCTCCGGGCGCGCTGGCTGCGCCGGCGCACAAGAGGGAAGGGTAGATTCCTCGCTCGGTAAGGACGCGAGAGGTGCGCTCATGGAACCATCGTAGAGTTCGAGGGCATCCTCATGAAGATGAATGGGAGCTCATGCAAAGCCGACCGGCTGCACTTACCCCGTTGTAAAGCCGGTATCGTTGAAGGTAGATAGAAATCCGGAGGAATAGGTACGCTAAGGATTTTCTTTTTCAGTCCCTTGAGGCGTTATTCTCGTTACCCGGAATGCCTTTCAACCGGATCGGCGGCACTATTGAGACTCATTGTGGCGCAATTGAAAAATATGGGCCTCACATTGAAACGGCAATTCTCCGAACCCTGCGGAAGAAGGGATCCGGCAAGATTCAGGACTATTAAGGACAGAAAGTACGTCTCTATGTTCATCTCCGCTTCGGCAATCATCAAAGAAACGTTTTCCAGGCTCTCAGGGCGGCGCCTAGGTGAATTAATCGTCGAGCAATTGGGACGATGTCCTAAGGCGTGCTGGCTCTTCTGTGCTCCCGCTCCCGGGTTGCAGGACCTCTTGCTCGGTATACGGGAGGTAATCGGAACCAACACTCTGGTTGGATGCACAACGGATGGCGAGATATCCACGGCAGGCTTTAGCACAGCCTCGGCAGTACTGGCGGGCATCTTCGCCGATCGCATTGTCTTCTCCGTTGCTTCTGTCTGCAATTTGGGTCGAGACTCAGAAGTAGCCGGCCGCAAGCTCGCTGAATTGCTCCCAACCAACGTAAGTTACGTTCAGATTTTCTCCGACGGCCTCACAGGAAACGGCAGTGCCATCGCACGGGGCATGGGAACAGTCCTAGGCGCCCATGTTCCCATCGCCGGTGGTACGGCGGGCGATTCCGGGAGATTTGAGCACACCATGCAGTTCCTTGGCACCAAGGTCATGACGGACGCCGTGGTGGCGATAGGATTCTCAGGAGACTTCCACGTCGGTACGGGAGTGAGAAGCGGATGGTCGCCAGTCGGCACGCCCAAGAGAGTCACTCGGGCTTCAGGAAATGTTCTCTACGAATTGAACGGTCGTCCGGCTTTGGAACTATACGATCGATTTCTGGGAAAACATGCGGACGAGCTTCCCGGAGTGGGCGTCGAGTATCCCCTCAGTGTGGTGGACCACGACGGTCAGGTCAATGGGGAAGACTTCTACCTCCTGAGGGCCATGATGAGCGTAGATCGAGCGAATGGTTCCATTTCTTTCTCCGGCGACATATCTGAAGGCGCCCTTACCCGTATAAGCTTCGGCGACAGACCTTCCATATTGGCAGGAGCCGAACAAGCGGCACAGCTGGCTCTGGATGATCTGCCGAACGTACGTCCCGCCATGGTCTTCTTCTTTTCTTGCATGGCTCGCAAAATGGTCTTGGGACATCGTACTCCTGAGGAAATAGAAGTTCTGCGCAATGTATTCGGGGCTGACATCCCTATGATCGGATTTTACACATACGGCGGATATTCTCGAATAAATCGGGGCGGTCCGAGTCTGTTGCACAACGAAGCAGCAATCTTGTCGGTAATCGGAGTCCCGTAAAAACCAGTTGAGAGCCGGCTCTACTTCAACACGGAAAATGGACTCCACATTGAAACGACTGCCCACGGAACACTGCGCCGAAAGCGATCTTGCAGGATACCGGAGATCTTCTTTCGGGAACGGATAACGACCCGGAACTCGCGACGGTAATCTTTCGACGTCGGGTATATGGATGATCTGTGGCGTGCCGGCAAGC
Organism: Pseudomonadota bacterium; assembly: GCA_043806215.1. Classification (GTDB taxonomy): domain Bacteria; phylum Desulfobacterota; class Desulfomonilia; order Desulfomonilales; family Desulfomonilaceae; genus JAVHLK01. The sequence goes on from JAZDHD010000316.1 coordinate 11,303, forward strand.
CTTCTTGGCAGAATTGCAATTTTCTTTCAATACCTTCCCACCATGCTTATCAGCAATTAGCGGCGTCCTGTCGGTTGTCGACGCCAACCCAAGTGAATGGCATCGTAAAGTCAGGCAAACTAATTGCAAAAAAGTTTCACGCATTAATCTATTCGCGACGTGAAAACCAAACAAACATCAGCAGATGTCGCCTGGCACAGTCCTTGCTAGTCCCTCGAGACGAGAAAAGGCGTTCGCTATAGTCTCGCTCCTTGAATACTGCGGACACCTTCACGTTTGTCATTGCGAGCCGTAGGGGTAGGCCCCCGGAAACTGTCTCAAAAGTCAATACGTGATGCTAATCGTGGCACGATTCACTTCGCCCCGACAGTCTTGAGACACTTTCCCCGTGCCTACCCTGGGCGGCCACAGGGGGCCGTCCCTACGGGAAGGCACGGCAATCTCAGCCTTTCATTAGGCATTGACATTGCTTTCCCGGGTTCTGCGCGGGACTGCGCTCCTCGCAATGACAGGAACGACATGCGGGATCCTTGAGGAACTGGATTAGGATTACCGCGAAATTCAAAGAACGTCACTATAATCCTGCAAGTTTCAGGATCCCCATACCTAAATAGCGCTTCGTGGAAACCTTTGGTCCCGGCATTGCCTTACGGCGCATTCGCCTACAAGAGGAAGAAGGAGGACCTAGTGATGTTGGCGATGGAAAACAAGCCGACAGATCGAATTGAGCGGAGAAGCTATAGCCCGCCGGAAGGCCATCAGCTTGATCTGGAAATTGTTTCAGTGTCGGATCTGAGGCAGCGGGTCGGCGAGGGGCACCTGCAACGAGTGCATCGCATCGAGTTTCATATGCTCATTTGCGTCACCCGCGGCGAATGCACGCATCTCGTTGACTTCAAGCCGGTTCATTGCAGCCCGAGCTCTCTGCTCGCGCTCCACCCGTCGCAGACGGAGCAGTTCGATCCCGACCAGGATTGGGATGGATGGCTCGTCTTGTTCCGGCCTGAGTTCCTGCTGCCCTCGCACAACACAGTACAAGTTTCCGATTTGAAAGTCGCTTGGGGGCTGGAACACCTGCCCGAGCACTTGTCCCTTCTCGAGCGCGAGCACCGGATCGTGATGGATGCCGTGCTTCAAATGCGGGAGGATTCCTGGATTGAAGCACCGCCGGCAGAGGTGCATGCTTTGTTGCGCCACCAGCTGTATACACTCCTGTCGCGC
>JAZDHD010000317.1:0-18718 GCA_043806215.1 Pseudomonadota bacterium
CCCAGGACCCTGTCTTAGTCCGAGCCAAGAATGAGTGATCACAGCAATAAGCGGTTTCTTCGGACAGGGAAGTGGGAATGGTGTATGACTGAAAGGGGATCGTCAGACCCACTTTCGTCCGATATGTGCGATGCCGCCGACCAAGGAGCGCAGCACCGGTACCGCCCGCAAACGCTCTCTGAACCGAAAGGAGAAACTGTTCCTGAGAGAATCAAGTTCCTCTGCCTGCCGAGCAAAGGATTTCCAGAGGCCCATCGGCTCCTCACCGTGACGCGGGACATTCTTGATCGAGTCTGAAAGCATGCGCACATACCTCGCGGCAGCCAATGATTCCTCGTGAAGGGCTGTCCGGTGGGAATTCCCGCCGGCGATCGCTTGACGGTACAGATCGACTATGGAGGGAAGCGTCCCTTCCAGGCTCGCCTCCGAACGGATGACTAGGGAGACCTCCGCGGCATCTTCCGCATTGTAGGCCTCAATCCGGGCACGTAACGCGTCCACGGAAAATGGCGTATCAAGCGTTAACCGCCCGAAGTTCTTCTGTCTCAGTTCGTGGAATGAATCTGTTGAGACCATTGGTCCTATGCCAATCTCGTCACATAAGACCACGGCCGTTCCGACTGCCAGGGCCTCCAGTGCGCAGCGGGCCTTGGCAAAGACGATGTCGTACCGACCAAGAAGTGTTTCCGGCGATTCTGTGGCGGAGCCTGACGCAGCCCCTGCAACATTGACTTCCAGGCCTGCTTGTATGCACGCTTCGCGTACGATCGACACATAGGTCTGTTCCCGTGCCTGATTGCTGAACACCAAAGCCCGGTGGGGCGTACGCGGGAGGGGAGACCGCGGAGTGAAGCGGTCAAGGTCAACAAAGTTCAGTATCAGTCGCGTTCGATCTCGCGGGGTCCCGTATCTCCCAATGCAGGAGAGACGGGTGGGTTCATCCACCGCAGCATACAAGATGATACGGGGGTGCGTGGGCGGAATTTCCTCCCAGGGCACAAAGCCGTGACAGAAGTAGACCGCAGGAACATCAGAGAAATGAAACAAGGCGGTCATGGTCTCAAGGTGATGTTGACCGTGTATGATGTCGGGCCGGAACGGAACCTGTGAGAGGCTGTCGAGTACGGGAATCCCCAAGGCCCGGATCTCTTGCCCCACCGGGCCGATCACGTTGCTATACGCGGAAACCGCGTGTCCGTGCTTGGCGAGCGCCGAAGCCAGGTCCCGCACGTACAGCTCGCTTCCCGCCCGGTAGTTAAGGGTGTTATTGGTGATAAGGATCTTCAAGGGCTTTTCTTGGTGATTCTGCTGAGTGACCATAGATCCGTATCTCTTTGCCGGAAAGCTCGACGATCCGCGGGCAATCGGCATCGGGACCGACGGGCAAGATGTCAACCGCTACCCGGGTTCTCGCACCCCGTCATTTTCATTCTCCATTGTGACCGGCAATTCCTGGGCGGTCGCAAGAAAAGAGGCCGGATGCAATCTCCCTAAATTCGGGGCAATCCGATGACGGTCCGGGCTTCATCGGGTGTCGCCGGATCGCGTCCCATCTCTCGTCCAAGACGAACGATGCGTTCAACCAGCCCAACGTTATCCGCCGGTATCCTTCCCGCCGAGTCATAGAAGAGGTTGTCCTCCAATCCGATTCGGACATGGCCCCCGGCCGCGATGGCAATGGTATTGGCCGGCAACTGGTACCGACCGATTCCGGCCACAGACCATGTGGATCGTTCAGGGAGCAGACTGACCATGTGTCCCAGGGTAATCAGGTCCATGGCCGCGGCTCCGGGAAATCCGAGAATGAGATTGAAATAGAAGGGCGGACGAAGCACCTTCTTGCTGATCAGGTCCCTCGCATAGTTGATGAAGCCCGTATCAAAGGCTTCGAGCTCCGGGATTGCACCAGCCTCATAGATTCGTGCGGCGAGCTGACAGATGGCAGGCGGCGAGTTCACATTGGCCTGTTTGGGAAAGTTCATGGATCCAAGGGTCAGGCTCGCCATGTCGGGCCTGCTCATCAGGGGAGCCGCCCGGGTATCCAAGTCTTGAATCGTGCGCCCGGAGAGGGACACGCACACGATGAGATCCGGTCGACATTCGCGGATCCGGTTGACGATTGCCGTGTATGTCTCGAAATCGTAACTCGGCCTCTCCTGTTTATCCCTCGCGTGGAGGTGCACGATCGCTGCCCCGGCATCTCGGACTCGGCAGGCAGTCGAAACAATCTCATCTTCGGTTATGGGCACATGGGGATTATTCTTCTTAACCGGCACCATTCCTGTGAGCGCTGCATTGATGATGAGCTTATCCGAAAGACTCACAGCAATTCCTCGTCCGGCACCCGTCCCACGATCCTGGCAGGGTTACCCTGTACGATCATGCGATCCGGTACATCCTTTGTAACGATTGAACCTGCTCCCACCAATGCATTCTCCCCGACCGTGACACCGGGTAGCAAGACACTGGCCCCACCCACGCGGGCAGCCCGGAGAATCCGAGGTGCAGCCCGGTTGAACACCAGAGAAGATCGACGATGGGTCATCTTCTTATCGTTCATGGTTGTGACTCTGGGACCGCAGAACACCTCGTCCTCAATCACGACTCCCCTGGTGAAGTAGCCGGAACTCTGAAGAGAGACGTAGTTCCCGATGACTACCTCGCCCTCGATGTCCACGTATGATCCAATGGTGCAGTGTTCACCGATGGTGGTGTGACTGCGAATCAGGACAAAACTCCCCAGCCGGGTACCCTCACCGACGGTCACATTGGGGAAGATGACGCAATGCATACCTTGCTTTGAATTCATATCATGCAGGTGCCTTATGAGTCCCCGATAACCCGGCTGAACCAAGCGTCCCAGTCTAGTACATAAGATTATCAGGGAGATAGATTTCGGCGAGGTCTGTCTCTGGCCCGAGTTTCCTAGCTACACCTTGGATAGTCTGATAAGCGTTCAATATGAGATGATTTCTTGGGACGCCCGACTATGCCCCAAAAGTGATTTCAGGATAAGCCCCTGTAATAGGGCTCTATACTGCTATCTATATGCCCTAAAACCCTCTCAAGAATGTCTCTGCTTCTTTTCTTCGCGTTTTGATCAAGATGGCCTGATCGAGCGCGTGGAGTAATGTGGTTAACGGCAATCCATGAACACCTCGTCAAGATCATGCCTCCTGACGTCTGGGGGGCAAGATAGCACATTTCTTCACGAACAACCAGCGGCGCGGTAGCGCGCATAAATCCCTGGATCTTGCGAGCAAGGCACGAAAAACGTGAAAAAGCGTGCTGATTCATGTGTACATTGCCCTCTGATTCTGGTAAGTTGATATTGATACATAAAGCAACGATGTACAGAATCAGGAGGGACTTGAGAAGTATGAAGGCCCGGTGAATTACCGGCCCGGCCGATTCTCTCCGACGGCTCAGGTTGTGCGACCGTATTTACGCCATGGAGCACCAAAGGACTGTCACCAAGTGACGGTCTATCATCCCTCGGGCCTCTCGGGTGAATGGTGTGGCCACGGGGCACCGGCAATCGGGGACATGATCCGATTTTGCGAACGGAGCCTTGCGACCTCGCAAAACTCGGAATCGTGTCCCCGGATTGCTCCTATCCTAAGAAACGGCAATGGGTATCTTGCGGGGGACGGCTTTCTCGGCTTTGGCCAACGTTAACTGGAGGACCCCGTCGGACATGCTTGCAGTGATCTTGTTCTGGTCCACCACATCGGTTATCCGGAACGAGCGGAAATAGCTTCCTGTCCGGTATTCCCTGAGAATCTCCTGTCCACTGCGCTCCACGGCCGGGACCTTGCCCTCGATGGTGAGGATGTTTTCCTTGAGTTCGATGTCTACGTTCTCGTAGTTCACGCCGGGCATGTCCACGAGGACCATGAGTTCCTTTTCGGTTTCGCAGATGTCTACGGCAGGCGTGAAATACACGCCCTCTCTCGTGAATTCGCCTCCCTCGGCCGCGAGTTCTTTCTTTTGAGCCACTTGGATTTCCTGGTCAGCCATCTGATTACACCTCCTTTTCCGGTCGGCCTATTCGACGCTCACAGAGATTTGCCGCTGCAGAGCCGCCTTTTCCATGGGCAGGGTGACGGTGAGTACGCCGTCTTTGTAGTTTGCCTTGACGTTCTCGGCATCGATGGAGGCAGGGAGCACCAGACTTCTCTGGAACGTACCCGAAGTTCTCTCCCGCCTGTGAAAGCTCGCTCCTTGAGCCGTACTCGACGGCTTCCGCTCACCCTTCAACGTGAGCGTGTCTCCTTCCACATGGACATTCAAGTCTTCCACTTTTATTCCCGGTATTTCAGCGGTCGCCACGAAGGTGTCTCCTTCGCGGGACAGGTTGAGAAGCGGGAACAGACGGGCTTCGGCCCATAACGGGGCCGCGGGTACACGAGACCCACGGCTCAGTGCGGTCATCAGATCGTCCACTCCGCGCCTGAGGCGATCAAATTCAGCCCATGAAGGGTCTCCAACCGATCTCCATCCGAACATCTCTTGTACCTCCTCTGGGGTATAGGTCATTTCCCAACGAGTGATTCTCGGTCCATAACCGTAGTGGTTAATTCGGTACTCAGGTCATCATCGCGCGAGCGATGTCAAGGGGGTTGTGGAGTTTTTTTTCAGCGCTCACCGGGTGTAGTAGCCAAGGCGTTGTATCATGTTGTGGGGAGACTATCGGAGAATCCGATTCAGGATTACTAAGGGTCTGTCACCAAATAACGGTCTATCATCCCTCGGGTTTCTCGGGTGAATGGTTTGGCCGGGACCCTGAGGGCCCCGGCGATGAACGCGTCCATTTACGCCGGCAGCAATCCCGCGGCAGCCTGAGGTTCCAGTTCCTTCCTCAGTTTGCCGAGTGCCCGCCGTTCCAGCTGTCTCACCCGTTCCCGCGACGTCCCGAAATGATCGCCGAGTTTCTGCAGTGTCCACGGGGGATCTTCTTCGAGGAATCTTTTCGAAATGATGAAGCGTTCCCGCGAATCCAGCTTTTTGAGGGCTTTCGTCGTGAATCCGGACACGGCTTCCTCGGTCTGCTTTTCGATGAGCTGAGTCTCTTGATCGGGACCGCCGTCTTCGAGAAGATCCATGCCGGTGAATCCGCCGTCATCGGTCAAGGATTCATTGAGTGACCACTCTCTGGCCTTCATGCGGGCCTCCATCGCGATCACATCGTCTTCCTTGACCTTGAGCTCTTCCGCCAGCTTCCGTACCCGCTCGCCGTGGGTCTCGGTGTCCACATGCTCCCCGAGGTCGCCCATGCGGTAGAAGAGTTTCCTCTGCGCTTGCGTCGTTCCAAGCTTCACGAGACTCCATGATTTGAGAATGAAGTTCTTCATGTAAGCCTTTATCCACCAAACCGCGAAGGAAACCAGCCGGAATCCCATAAACGGGTCGAAGCGTTTGATCGCCTTCATCAATCCTATTGTGCCTTCCTGCACCAGGTCCTGTACGGGAAGCTTGTAATTCCGATACTGAAACGCAATCTTCACGACAAAAGGCAAATGTGAGACAACCAGTTCCTGCGCGGCATCCCGGTCCCCTGTTTCGCGGTAACGGACCGCCAACTCATATTCCCGTTCCGGGGACAAAGGCTTGATCTGCCTGACCTGCCTGAGAAAAATGTCAAAACCTGTTGTCTTTACAGGGTAATACATTTACCCCTCCTTCGCCTGAGGAACGCCGATCTTGAATCCTCCCCGATGATCCGGGCGAGGCCGGCTGGGCGGGGGATCTCTCCGAACTTCATGATGTCCGCTTCCCCTGACCGGCGTTTCCATGTATTGTCTCCAGGTGAACCCCTGGTTGTATAATTAGATGCACAGGGGACGAAAAGGTTCCAAAAAGATTTTCGCGTTTATTGCATCTAAACTCTCCTCGTTCCCAGGCTCTGCCTGGGAACGCCTATTTTCCCGGCTCTGTCCGGCTTGGTAGGGGCGACCGGCGGTCGCCCCAGGGCGAATGCCATTCGCCCCTACAGACCTATGAGATGGTGCTCACGAATGCTCAAACAAATTTTCCGGGGTTGAGGATTCCCTTCGGGTCCAGTCCCCGCTTTATGTCGCGGGTGACCGCCATGGCCACCGGGTCCAGTTGGAGAGGCAACAACCGGGCCTTCGACATACCTATCCCATGTTCCCCGGAGAGCGTGCCGTCGAGCGCGAGGGCTTCCCGGTAGATCTCCTCCACCGCTTGTTTGACCCGCTCCGCCTCGTCCTCGTCGCGCTTGTCGAAAACCACCAAAGGATGCAGGTTGCCGTCGCCGGCGTGCGCAACCACGCCGATCTTCACGCCGTGACGGTCCGCGCTTTCCCTGACCTTACGGATCATCACGGGCAGGTTGGAAACCGGTACGGTGGCATCTTCCATGAGAACCGTCGGCCTGAGCCGCGACATCACGGAAAAGGCCGCCCGGCGAGCAGTCCAGAGGGATTGAGCCTCGGCATCGTCTTTGGCCGCAATGACCCTGGCGGCATTGTTGGCCTTGAGCACGCCTTCAATGCGTTTCACCTGAGGGTCGAGACCTTCCGGTTCCCCGTCCACCTCCACGAGCAGCATTCCCTCCACGTCCGCAGGAAGCCCCAGGTGGGCATCGGCCTCAACCGCACAGATCACCACGTCGTCAAGTAATTCCAGGGCAGACGGCACTATCCCGGAGCCGATGATATCGGCCACTGCCTTGCCGCTGTCTTCAAGCCTCGGGAAATCGGCACGCAGCGTCCGGGTCGCCTTGGGTTTCGGCACGAGACGCACCGTGATTTCCGTAATCACGCCCAACGTGCCCTCCGATCCGCAAAACAGGTGAGTCAGGTTGTATCCGGTGCCGTTGGAGAAGCCTTTCTCCCGCACCTCGAGAACGTCTCCATTGGCAAGCACCACGGTCAAACCGGTGAGATAGTCTCTCGTCACTCCGTATTTCACGGTCTTGGGACCGCCGGCATTGGTGCACACGTTCCCGCCCATGCTGCAAACCATCCAAGAACTCGGATCCGGGGGATAGAGGAGTCCCAACTTGGCCGCGGCCATCTGAAAATCGTGGTTGATTACTCCCGGTTGTACAACGGCACGGTAGTGTTCCCGGTCAATGGACAGGATCCTGTCCATCCGGGACAGGGCCAATACAATGCCGCCTCTCAGGGGAACCGCCTCGCCCGCCAGATTCGTGGCCGATCCGCGTGCGGTGACCGGGACGCCTTCACGGTACGCGATCCGCATGACGGCCGAGACCTCCCGTGTGGTCAGGGGAAAAATGACCAAATCCGGCAGATGCTCCGCGGTGTACGCGTCGTAGGAGTAGGCCACGAGATCTTCCGGTCTGTCCGTGGCCCTTTGTTCCCCGACGATTCCGGCCAATTCGGCTTTGATATCGGTTTGCATGCAACGTCCTTCACCTGATCATGACTCGGCGCTTGGTAGTCGTTCAGCGCGGACGACACTTCGAAAGATGAAGACAAAGAAATCACACCACAAAGACACCAAGACACAAAGGATCAGAAGAGCAGTTTTCAAGGGAGCCTTCTTCAGTAATGGGACTTCCGGCTCGAGACTCGGGATCGGGTCGGTCACGATGAAGCCGGAAACATCGAATCGGCGGGTATGTAACCGGCCGCCATGTGCTCTTCTTACTGTGGCGTTTCTTGGTGTCTTTGTGTCTTTGTGGTTCATTCTTCTTTCTTCGCTGTGAACGCTTACGCGCATGAGTATTCGTGCCGCGATGTGCGTTTTGCGTCGATTACGTGCGGAATGTTCCGGGTGTGGCACTGATTCCAATCACTTAGTATAACTCTAATGGGACGGGACGGCAATAGATTTTGCCTGCTTTGCCGGCGCCTGTACTTTGCGTTGTGACCGTCGGTGTTCAGCCGTCAATCTCGGAGACGGCCTCCGGCACAAGTCCACCTGTAGGGCTTGGCCCTCATTGTGGATGAAATTATCGATCAACGCAAATCTCTTCAAGGATGTGGAGTTATTGCTATGATGGTAATCTGGTCCTTTTCAGGACCGTAACACCAGAAAAGTCGGTAAGCGCCTGGAGTACTCTGCTGAACATACGCCGCGAACACTTTCCCTCCGGGCGTATAAGGGTGTTCCTTAGAATGGAATTCATGAGTATTCAACCCCGGATGCCGCGGGTTATCCTTTAGGAAATCAACGCACTTCTTAACTTGTTTGAAAAGTCCTTCGGCTTGAGAGGCTTTCGGCTTCCTTTTCCTCTGCCTGGCTTCCAACGATGAAATGGCGTCGGTTTTCAGCCGTTCGTAGGTCTCTCGTGCCTTTTGGGCCCAAACAAGGGTAAATGCCATTCTAATCCTCAAGCTGATCTACCAAGACTTGGTCGGCATCGAGATCGGGAGGAGATGCGCTGAAGTCTCCTGCTTTGGCTTGCTCTAAACCGATCTCAAGCAAGGCTTTGGCTTCAGGATTTTTGTAAAGCCAAAGCTCCTTTTCCGGTATGACGGCGGCGAGTTCCAGTTTCAACTCCGTTTTTCCAATCTTTTCGAAGAAGAACGTTCTATTGGCGAACTCCTTGCCGAGATTGATTCGACCTCGTGAATCCACTTTCCTCGTTTCCATGACGGCGTTCCTCCTTTGGACCCAAGGTATCATGGGAGCCTATTCATGTCAAATGGGTCAGTGGGTTAACCCCACAAGCATCCCGTAATCTCAGAAAGCGGTTGACAAAGCGCCCCGCCGGCGATTAGACTGGTGGGTGATCGCCGGTAGGATTGGGACAGTCTTCTTTTATTCCTTAACAGTATCTTTCATCGCCACGTAAAGACTCCACGTATGTCGCTGGTGGACAACCTCGCGGAGGGACCATGAGGTGCTCGAAATGCCGGACGGAACTTCCAGACAACGCGAAGTTCTGTCTGCAATGCGGCATGGAGCTGCCGCGCCCCACCTCGGCCCCCGAGCGGCCTCCCCGGTCCGACCAGGATCAGCAGGGTCGTCCGCCCGAGCGCAAGCACATCACCGCCCTCTTTTGTGATCTCGCGGGCTACTCGGCCATGACGGAGAAGCTCGACCCGGAAGAGGTCAAGGAGATCACCTCTCATATCTTCAGTCAGGTCAAGCACGTCATCGCCAAGTACGACGGCTTTATCGAGCGGATCATCGGAGATGCGGTTCTGGCGTTCTTCGGGGTCCCCCGCGCACACGAGGACGATCCCATCCGAGCCATAAAGGCCGCGTTGGAGATTCACGATCTCGTGAAGTCTCTGGGCCCTCAGTACCGGGAGAAGCTCGAAGCGCCGCCGGCAATGCACAGCGGCATCAAGACGGGCCTAGTGGTGACGGCCGACGCGGATCCCGAGAAGGGGGCTCACGGAGTTGCCGGCGATGCGGTCAACGTGGCATCCAGATTGAGCGACCTCGCCAATCCCGGGGAAATCCTGGTCGGTCACGAGACGCATGTCCGTGCCAAAGGGGCTTTTGTCTTCGAGGACCTCGGATTCAGGAAGGTCAAGGGCAAGACCGAACCCGTTCACGTTTTCAAGGTCATCGGAGCCAGACCCGGCCCCGGGTTCGTCCGCCTCGACCGGATGGTGTCGTCCGAGTTGGTGGGCCGGCAAAGCGAACTGGACAAGCTCGAATTGCAGGTCATGAAGGCCGTGAACGGCGAGGGCTCGGTGGTGAACATCATCGGAGAGGCGGGCATCGGCAAGTCGCGTCTCGTTGCGGAGTTGAAAAGGCGCGAAGTTATGAAACGGGTGTCCGTACTGGAGGGCCGGGCAGTCTCGGTAGGCAGGAATCTGAGCTTTCACCCGATTATCGATCTCCTCGGGCAGTGGGCCGGCATAGCGGAGGGGGACCCGGCGCAGGCCGCTCTCGGCAAGCTCGAGAAAGCCGTCACAGCGCTCTTTCCCGAGACGCGGGACGAGATCGTACCGTTCCTGGCCACGCTTATGGGTATGAAGCTCACCGGGAGGAATGCGGAAAGAGTCAAAGGCATAGAAGGCGAGGCGCTGCAAAAGCTTATTGTCAAGACCGCAAAGGACCTTGTGATCAGGGCGGCCGAGCTGCGGCCGACCGTTGTGGTCCTTGACGACCTCCACTGGGCGGACGCAAGTTCCCTGGAGCTTCTGGAGGCGGTCTGTAAGCTCGTGGAAAAGCACCGGATCGTGTTTATCAATGTCTTCCGGCCGTGGTATTTCGAGGCCGACGAGAGCAAGATCAGAACGATTTGTTCAAGGCTTCCCGGCTCCTATGTGGAGATGCACATTCAACCATTGGAAAGCACCGACAGCGACGCCATGATCGAGAATATGCTGGAGAATAAAGGGCTCCCGTACTCGCTCAAAGCAAACATCATAGACCGGTCCGGCGGCAATCCGTTCTTCCTGGAAGAAGTGGTGCGGTCCCTCATCGACGAAGGAGCCGTGGTAAAGAAGAACGGGAACTTCCAGGTGACGGAGAACATTGACAAGGTGGTGGTTCCCGCGACCATCAACGATGTCCTTGTGGCCAGGATAGACCGGTTGGAGGAGCAAACACGGGACCTGGTCAAGACCGCTTCGGTGATCGGCAGGAGCTTTTTCGACCGCGTCATCAAGGAAGTGGCGGATTTCATTCAGGACGTGGATTACCGGCTCGCGTATCTGATGGATGTGCAGATCATCCAGGCACGGATGAGAACAAATGAACTGGAATACTTGTTCAAACATGCCCTTGCACAGGAGGCCGCATACGAATCAATCCTGTTGCAGCAGCGCAAACGGCTTCATCTGAAGGTGGCGGAATCCATAGAACGGATTTTCGGGGAAGGGCTGCGCGAATTCTACGGGACATTGGCCTATCATTACGGTAAGGCCGAGAGTCTTGAAAAGGCCGAGGAATACCTGATCAAGGCCGGTGAAGAGGCCTTGAGATCCGCCGCATCCAACGAGGCGCTCAACTACTATCGGGACGCACTGGACATTTACCGGAGGCAGACGGGCGCAAACGCTGACCCTGAAAAGGTCGCCATGCTCGAAAAGAACATAGCGCTGGCATTCTTTAACCGGGGTCTCTACGCAGAGGCGGTGGAGCATTTCGACAAGGCTTTGACGTACTACTGGGGAGAGTTACCCAAGAAAGCCTTGGCAAAGAAAATCCGACTCGTATCAAGTCTGATTAATATCCTACTGGCAGTGTACTTTCCGTCCTTCCGGTTCAGGGAACTCCCCACCCAGAAGGACACCGAAGCTGTCGACTTGTTTCTCAAGAAAATCCAGGCCCTTGTTATCATCGACCATAAACGATATCTCATGGAACACGTCTACCTCAATGCTACCGTCGTCCGATTCGATCTCTCTAAATTGAAGTTGGGGCCAGGTATCTTCATTAGCGCTGCAGCCCTTTTCACTTTCGGCGGTCTTTCCCTGGGCACCGGAAGACGAATCCTGGATTATGCAAAGCCCAGACTCGTTCCAGATGACCTCAGGGCACTGATACATTACGATCTTCAGGACATGATGCATCTCTTCATGAAAGGCCGGTGGAATGAGATTGCGGATTACAAAGAGGATCTGGTGAATAAGGTCGTGAGAATCGGGGGGATGTGGGATGCTTCCATGAACTACTACTGGCATGGAATCTCCAAAATCTTCCAGGGGTATTTTGATGAAGCACGACTACTCGTGTCTGAACTGAATGGACTTGCCGAAGCCTATGAGAACGACATCTATCTGAACCTGAAATACCTGTTGAATACCTATCTGCTCACCGAATGTCGCCGGCTCAATGAAGCCGCCGCCGAACTGAATCGAGGACTCTCCCTTACCCAGACGAGGGGGTGGGATTTATCCGAATTCCATATGCATGCCCTCATGACCGCCGTACATATGTTGATGAACGAAATGGAGAAGGCTCGGAAGTCCCTGGACGAAGCTCGCCGGATCAAATCCGATTTGAGGGTCGTTCCCCTGCATCTATCGGTCTTTTACCGAAGTGAGTTGGAATACTACCTCCGCCTCCTGGAAGACTCTGGCACGCGAGGTAGCGGAAAGGAATCTCTCGAACATCGGAGGAACGCTTTAAAATCAGGCAAGAAGTTGATCAAAGCCTGCCGGAAAGCGGCACAATATCGAGCTGAATCCTTTCGGCTCATGGGGATCCTACATTGGTTGACCGACGACCGTGATGCCGCCTTCACATGGTGGCGAAAGGGGATTCGGGAAGCAGAAAACCTTGGTGCACGTGCCCAATTGGCAAGGATCTATGCGGAGATGGCCAAGCGCTTGTGGAAAAACACAGGGCCATCTGCGGATTCGGATGCGACGAAAGCAGTAGAATATTCCGAAAAAGCTGGAACCCTTTTCAGCGAGTTGGGCCTCGAACACGATCTGGAGGATCTCAAGTCGGTAATGGACCGAAAGGGTGTTGAGCTTCCTGAGGTCTGAATCACGTCCAAAACGGCAAGAGAGTAACGGGGAGTCACACATGCAAGGGACAATCGGGGAATTCCTGCGCGACTGTGAGGCCGCGGACTTCGGCGAACGGGAGCTTTCCAACGTGGAGGCAACCTTTTACCGGCGGTTCGGCAACGAAATCCTCTCCCTTTGCAGATCGCTGCCTGCGTCGGCTCAAACCGACGCGATTCTGTTTCTCATGAGCTATTCCGGGACGAAGCTTGGCGAGAATCCGGATTTCTTCGCGAACTATTACCCGCCCATATGGTCCATTCTCTACCGGCTCAGCCATGAGCCCGGTCTCCCAACGGGACTATTGACCGAAGCTGATGTGACCGATGCCGTAGCAACCCAATCAATGGCCATGTTTCTCCATTCCCTGGACGATCATCTCGTTGACGGGCAGGTATCCGTTACCCCGTTAACCCTGCTCTTGCGAAGCCGGGCGTGGACGGTCATGAACAATGCGGCCCATAATATGGCCGGCCGTGTTGGTCAGGGTGAGGAAACCGTTCGTCGCTTCCTCGATGACTACTATTCCGGCTTTCAAGATTCGGAACAACCCAAAACCCTTGACGACTACTGTGATCTCTTCAGAAGGCAAATGGCCATTGTCATGATCGCTCCCGTTCTACTGTCCATGAAAATGACCGGTAACTCGGATTTTGCGAGAGACATTGAGATTGCCTTTGGTTCATTCGGCATTGCCTGGCGCCTTCTCGATGATATCAGGGACATTCGCGAGGATATGGAAAAAGGGGCAAAGTCTTCCGTGTATCTTTGCCTCTCTGAAACGATCAGGACTCATTGGAACCGCAGTACCGTAGGAGACCGAACCGGAACACAGGACTCCGCAAATGTCGTCCTGGGCCATATCCTGGAACACGGTCTTGTGGACTCCATCAGGGAGCGGATTTGCACCGAGTTGGACTCCGCTGCATCTCTTGTCGAGGTTCACAACATGAGAGGTCTTGCGGGGGAATTCCGTTGCCTTGCCCAGCCACTCAAGAACCGCCTCAATTCCCGGATAGAAGACAATGGAAGACTCGGAATCGCGTCGACTTCAGAGCGATAGCCTCAGCGTTGAGGTAACTACCCGTTGCAACAGCTCGTGCTCGCATTGCTTTGTCCGTGCCCGCTGGACGCGGGGTGAAAGTCTTTCGCCCGATCTGGTGAAGACAGTGGTTCTGGAGGGATACGAAGCGGGCTACCGCAACCTTCACATCACGGGCGGCGAACCGCTCATGTGGTCAGGTTTGCAGGAGATTCTCGATTGTGCCTTTGCCATGGGGTATGAGAAAGCCTTCTTGAATACCAACGGGACACTCTTAACGGCTGAAGTCGGCGGGAATCTTGCAACCTACGATAGTCTTGCGGTTTCAGTGAGCCTTCAGGGACCGAAACGGCTTCATGACCTTATGCGGGGGACCGGATCGTACGAGCGGGCCGTGCAGGGCATACACAATGCACTCAACGCAGGTCTTCCCGTTCACATATTTACCACGGTCGGCAAGAGCCTCCTGCCGGACCTGCCGCGCTTCGCTGAAGAAGTGTTCACTACCTTTCCCGACATACGCCGGCTCGACTTCATTCAACTCATCCGGGTGCCGGGTGATGTGTTCGACGTCTCGGCGGAGGTTCTCAGCCCCGATGACTTTCTCAGACTGGTCAAGATGGTTGCGCTTCTCAACCTTTACGGTTTGAAGACGGACATATTGAACAATCCCCTGGCCGTAGTCGCTTCAAGAGTCCTAAACATGCCCTGGTTATTTCCATCCCGGCCTTTGTACGGGCCGGGAAGCATTATGGTCGCCGCGGATTTACGCATCACGCTCGCACACTCCACAACGGATCACTTGGGTACGTATGAACCCGGCTCTCTTCAACGCGTTCTGATGTCGGATGAATACCACCGGGCCGTTTCGGAAAATTTAGTGACTTGTGGGGATTGCATCAATTCTCAGCTTTGCAGGACGGAGGGGATGACGAGGCCTTCCGACCGGTACAGGGACATGCGCCCGCAAGTTCCTTACTGCAAGAGGGTACTGGCCGAGGCGAAGTCATGCGGGTGACTCATCCTCGGGTGGACGCGACAAGTGTGGGGAGGGACGGGGCCGAATGGTTCACGTGAAGAACGCAACCTTTTTGTGCCCGATCCGCTTTATTCAACGCTGCTCGGGAGAGTGGCCTAAGCCGACCAGAGAAAAGGAGAGAAAATGGCGAACGGAAATTTCTTGGATTTCATCGAGAAGGCAAGTGAGGACCAAGGACTTCGCGAAGATCTCCTCAATGAGCTTCACAAGGAAGGAGTGACTCCGGAGAGCTTATTGGAGTTTTTTGTAGGCAAGGGGTACGACGGCGTAAGTCGGGCGGATTGCGTAAAGCTGCTGGGGATTGCAGAGAAGGGCAACCTGAAGGAAGCATTCGACGCGGGAGTAAAGTACTAGGAGGGTGCTCGAAGAATCCGTTTACCGGATGTTGTTTAACGGTTCCGGGATAATCTGCGCCCACGGAATTCTTCCGTGCGCAGCCATCAGGAATTCCCGGAGGCCCTGATCGATGGAGGTTCAAGGCCGCACCGGCGTTACCGGTCCGCTCGGTTTCATCCCGCTGTGCGCCTTGAACCTTGCACCGCAAACGTGTCAATTGTCCGCAGCATTCCGCCATGAGCAAACGAGAATGAGACTGCCATGCCGAAAGGTTGAGATATCGTCCATGACCGACACGGAATCCGGTTTTCTTGGAGAGCATCGTGAGGAGTCTCGGAGAAACGACGGCGACAAAGCCGCTCTCGTGACCCCATTCCTTCGGCATTTACCTTTTCACCCAAGCTGTTTCTTGGGTTACGGCGCCGCAATCCTGAGGCGGATGTGCGACCTGGACGTGATCGACTTGAATGCCGAAATCCATTGCAGGCATGGAGAAGATCTCACAACGGCGCTCCGCGTCATGGACGAGACCGAGGTGGTCTGGGATACGATGCATCTCCATCCCCTCTATGGAGAGACGGAAGATCGGATTGACGGATACTATGCCGAGATTCCTTGGAATACGTATCATGCGGTGTACATAACCGCTCCTTCCTGGTTCCCTACCGTTCCGACGGAAGCGGTTCTGAGACTCGGTCGCGCCATCCGCCGGCGTTCGCCTGAAACGAGAGTTCTTTTCTTCGGTACCTCCCCGGGGTCCTGGACGAGTGAGTGGGAATTGCAGCGGCACGGCGTTCAAGTGGTACATCTGAATAGTCTCTTTTCCATGGAGGCAAAGGCGAACCCCATCAGGTACGACGATCTGCCGATTCCTTTGTACGAACACAAAGAGAACTACCTGTTCGATCTTGTGCCGTTCGTTTTGAAACATGGGTGCCGTTGGGCGCAATGCCGGTTTTGTTCCCTTTGCAAGGGATGGAATTCGGGGTACCTCGAGAGGTCTCCCCGGATCGCCGCCGAAGAATTCGAGTTGCTCGTTGAAAGATATGCCCCCGGCTTCCTCGTCTGTCGGGACAATGCGCTCAACGGGGACAATCTGATGGATTTCTGCCGGAACATCGAGAGCGTGAACAAACCCTGGTGCGGAATGTCCAGGGCGGACCTGTCCGGAAAACAAATCGAGGCTCTTCGGCGGGCAGGCTGCCGGATGATCTTCTTCGGGTTGGAATCGGGAAGCGATAGGACTCTCCGTGCAATGAACAAGGGGATCACCTCGAAGCAGATGTCGGCTTTCATAAAGACGATGGATGCAAACGGAATGCTTCCGGCCCCTTCGTTGGTGATCGGCACCCCGGGAGAGGGAAAAGAGGATTTCGACGAAACGGTCCGGTTCGTTGCAGATCACCGGCGGTACTTTGACGTGGTCAACGTCTACCCGTTCATGCCGACCCCTTACGCGGAATTTGGTACTCAAAACGAAATGCCTTCTTCGGAGACGCCCATCAGACTCATTCATTTCACCATGAAGTGTGAAGACCTGGGACTGAGGGTTTGCGTGGGAGAGCAATGCGCCGAGTATGTCCTGTTCGAAACGATGTGCCGGGACAATCCGGATGCCTCTTAAGGAAGAGGGCCTTGCTTTATTCTACTGCCGAAAGGGTCAACGCTGCAATTCCGGCAACCACGTCCGTCTCTGATTGGAGGAAGCGATGGAAATCACCGATGAGATTTGGGGAGACATTTGCAGACTTTTCTCGGACGCATTCAAGCACTCCCTACATTGCACCATCGCCACGGTGAGCGAAGACGGCGTTCCCCGGGCCACCCCCATTGGTTCGCTGATTTTGGGCCGGAACCGCAGAGGCTTCTATTTCGAGGAATACGTATCCGGGTTGGCGAAGAATCTCAGAACAAACAAGCGAGTGTGCGTTCTCGCAGTGAACTCGCACAAGCCCCTATTCTTCAAGATGCTGCTCTTCGGAGAATTCACAGAGCCAATTGCAGTACGACTTGTGGGGACGGCAGGGGAAAAGAGGGAGGCTTTACCGGAGGAGACAGCATTGTTCCGCAAACGGGTTTCTCCGTATCGAATGCTTAAGGGCCATGATATGCTCTGGGGCAACCTGCGATACGTGAGAGATATCACCTTTGACTCTTTCGAACCAGTACGGTTGGGGCCCGCTTAAGTGCCCCGTGGCGTTAATGCGGTGACGCGTTCTGAAGCACCCCTCCCAGTAAGCCTCGGCACGTAGGCAGCCCCGCCCGGTAGAGTCTCGGCGTCTGCCGGGCTTCAGTAGCGACCCGGCGTCTCTGCCGGGCGGAAAGAGTACCGGCACGGAGGCCGGCGCTACCAAAGCAGGGATACGGCGGGCACAGCCCGCCCTACGGGATTGTCGATGCTTGCCGGCAGTACGTCCCAGGATCCGCTACCGTATTTCGGAAACGGAGCACTAAGTGACTCCCTCCGCACACGCCTCCTCAGTCGTCCGTGATCCGAATATTGCGGCTCTTGGCCCTCTCTGCATACCATTCCCGGAGCGTCTCCGGAGGTTCGTTCCACAGTCGTTCGGGCTTGCGAATCAGAGAGACGGAGTCCGTGGGGCAGATCGTCGTACAAACTCCACATCCGATGCAACGCTCCGGATCGACGGCGTATGTACCCCGGTTCCCCGTAATGGCGTCCATGGGACACCTTTGGTTTGCGCACGTGCCGCATCCCTCACAGGTTTCCGGCTCTATGTAGGCAACGAAGTTGCTCTTGACCATGAGATGCGGCAAGCCGACCTGCTTGGTCAGACTCAAGATGGGACAGCAGCACGGACAACAGTTGCATATGAAGAAATGGCCGGACTTCGTGTTATAGGTCTGATGGACCAGCCCCTCCTCCTGAGCCTTGGTCAGCAGATCCAGTGCCTGTTGTTTCGATATCATCCGACCCAGCGGATACCGGCTAAAAGCTCTCTCTTCCGTGGAAAAGGTCAGACACGTTTCCAGGGTGTGTGAGCATGGATTTCCACGAAGAGCAGCATCCTTGCGGCAGATGCAGTCGGCTACCTGAAAGGTCTTGGCGTCTTCAAGCAGTTTGGTCACGTCTTCGTACCGGAGAATCTGATGCTCAGCAGGTATTGTTGCGTTCACCGGAACGATACGCGTAATGGCGGGGGCGAACCAACCGAGCGAAAACCCGAGCATCGGAGCGTATTCGGCCATTAAGTCGGAAAGTTCCTTGTCAAGCCGGTTCACTTGAAGCTCCCAAATCCCTATTACGAACGGATACAATTCAAATACCTGCTTTCCGCCTTTCTTCTCGGACCAAACCTGCCCCTTTTCGGCCATACGGTCGAGGGTTGACGCGATTTCTTGAACGGGTTTTTTGAGTCGGCGAGCAATAGTCTCTGCCGTTTCAGGGGTCGGCATGAGTTTCAGCGCCATTTCGGCTGCTTCCGGATCGAAAATCTTCCGGAGGATCTTCAACTCGACGCCGCTCTCCGTAGGAGGGAACCCGTTTGGCAATTGGTCCAACTTCTCGGCAAGGAGCTTGTACACGTCGCTCATTCGTGACCTCTATGCCGCGCGAAGGGTAGGCGGCATCTGCAATAGAAACTCGAGCCTGCCTGTGCTATCATGCAGGTATTGAACTGTTCCTGGACCCCAGTGCCGGTGACTGAGAACGAAACGTGTGTATCCGTCATATAGTTGGGAAAAAGCGAGAACAAATTCTTTCAGATGGCCGACAGATTCGGCAAGAAAATACCTCGTGTCCTGAGCTTAACACACAACGGACACGCTGACGAGGCGAACGATGCTCAATACGGTACGGGCCGTCGTACGTGACGGAAGAATTGAATTGTTGGAACCGGTGGATCTCCCGGAAGGCTCCTCGGT
>JAZDHD010000318.1:0-7065 GCA_043806215.1 Pseudomonadota bacterium
CGGTCGGCGCAATCGAGCGGCAGGTGCTCAAGCACATCGACGGAAGGAAAAACCTGCGATCCGTCTTGTCCAAGTTTGAAGGCACCGAATTGCAGAGAGCGCTATCGTTTCTCTTCACATTGGTGTCGCAGGGGATTGTGACGGTGTAATACAGTCTCTTGGCCCTCGTACTGTTTTCCCCGCCGGTCATGGGCCGGTCTGTCGATACGCGGGGGTTGAAGACCTTCCAAACACCGGCGATCCGATTTCGAAGACTGCCGGCTCATTATTGGATCTCCAGATCTTTACCCCTGTCATCCCCGATCAAGATCTTGCCGGCCATGCGGGCAGCACATCGGACAGATCCAGAACATTCGCAACGAAAGCTGACCAAACCCAACAAAACCCAAGCCAAACCGATTGACTCCAAAGTGTCCTTGTGGTATGGCAATCAGACTGTAACTCCTTTTTTCAAAGGCCCTGAGGAGGCTTGATGATGTCGCCCGTTGACGAACGGTGGCTTTCCGTTGACGAGATCGCCGAGTACCTCGGTGTGAGCAAAGACACCGTCTATTCCTGGATCAATGGCCGGGGAATGCCCGCTCATCGAATGGGCAGGCTTTGGAAGTTCAAGCGGAATCAGGTGGACGCCTGGGTGGAATCGGGCGGCGCATCAAACAGAGCTACCGGCGAGCAGCAAGTCACCGGAGAAGATTGATGCGGAAACCGAGTCCACAATCGGACGCCCGACATCCGGTTGTGGCGCTGAACCCCGAAGCTTCGTACTCTTCGCGATTGTCCTCGCGGTCCGCCTTATACACGGACTTGAGAATTCTCTTGGACTCCGCCTCCGGGCTTCTGAAATCTAGTGGTTTCAGGGAACTCGTCATCGAGCGAAACGTGCTGTCGAAAAGGTCGACATCTGTTCGCAGGAAGACCTGGAAAGAACTCAAGAGCAGGTATCTGTTGGATTCGGAACATCCCTTGTTTGCGGCTTTCTGGGCAGAATGGGTACGATGTGCATCCGAAGCCGAGAGATCTCAGACCGCCTACTGTCTTCTTGCCCTCAACGATCGATTGGTGGCAGACCTCGGATCAGAGCTACTCCTCCCATTGCTCAGACGCGCGCCTCAACCGTTTCGCGTGCAAGATGTCCTTGCCTTCATCAACCGAGCTAAGACCAGGCATCCGGAGACCGCTTCGTGGACGGATAATACGAAAAGGGCTGTCGCTCAGAAATATACTGCCGGCATTCGCGATTTTGGCCTCGCGAAGGGCACCGTAAACAAGACTACGGTGAGACCGGCACTCTACGGAGCACCTGTGCGCTTACTTATCCGTGCGCTGAGAATCGCCGGCAGGAAAGACTTGGAGATTGTTCAGGAGCCTGTTTTCCGCCTGCTCTCCGTGGAAATCAATGGGGTAATCGGTGCCTTGTCCGAACTCAACAGACAAGGTGCGTTGCGGTTCCGAATGCAGGCAGACGTAGTGGAACTGGAGATCGGGGGCCGGTCCTGATGAACATGAAGTTTAGAGCGCTGATGGAGATAGTGAAAGAACCGTTGAAACCGGCAGGCGGTATTAAGACCGATAACTCAATCCTGATGATCTATCCGCCGGAGCGGGAACTCGATTTTCGGGAATACCTGCTGGACAACTTCGTGCCTGAACTTTCCGCCAAAGGCCTATCCTATCGACTGCTCGATCTCACAGGTTTCATTTTCGAGGGCCTGGACGAGGAGACTATCCTCGATCTTCAAGAGGAGGAGTTTGAGGATTATCGCTGGATGAAGCAGGGCCTCTCGAAACGTTTGGAACGATCTCTCATTCGTCGGATCTCAGTCCTGGCCGAGGATGTACCAGGCGGAACGGTTTTCGTCCATTCAACTGTAGCAATATATCCGCTCATTCGTCTCGGAGAAGTCTTGAAGGAGCTCCGCGACCTTCCCATTCGTTGCGTCATTGCCTTCCCAGGCGAGGAACGCGGGGGCAGGCTTCACTTCATGAACCAACCGGACGGCGGAAACTACCTCGCCGTGAAACTAGCCTAACCCAGGAGGGATGATTGATGCCCACGGTTCGAGAGATCATAAAGCGAGACATAGGCGTTAAGGTCGAGGGTGTGGTCAAGGTGTTCGACAAGGCTGCGTTGGCCTCCGAGATGCGAGAGTACGTCGTCACCGACAAGATCGAATCTGAACTGAAGCGTATCTTCGACACCTTCACGCATGTCGGCGACACATTGCGTCGAGGCGGAACCCCTCGGGACGTCATGGGCATGTGGGTTTCGGGCTTTTTCGGATCGGGGAAATCGCACTTCGCCAAGGTCCTCGGGTATCTTTTGCAGAACGACCCCATAGAGGACGGTTCGTCTGAAGGTTGCATCGACGTCTTCATGAAGCACCTCTCCGATTCCCCACGAGGCAAAGATGTCCGCCTGAGACTCGGTGAGGTCAAGCAGAGCACCAGAATCAAGACCATCGCGTTCGAGATCAAGAGTCGCCAATCCTTAAGTAATCCCAATTCGGTCGGTGAAATCCTGATCGGCGAGTTCTATCGGAGCATTGGTCTTGCGGATAACTTCATCGTAGCTCGAATTGAACGCCGACTTCAAAAACGAGGCCTCTTCGACCGGCTCGAAAAGCTGTATGAATCCAAATTTGGCGTTCCGTGGAATAGCCCGGATGGTCGCGAAGATCTGATGACGGTTCGCCGTCGCCTGGCCGAGATACTGCCGGAAATCGAACCCGTTGAGTATCCGGACACCAGAACTGCCAAGAACGCTCTAGGAGACATGTTCCGCCACGAACAACTTACCGCCGAAGGGATTGCCGACGAGCTTGTGGCTTGGGTGGACAGTCAGAAGCCGGCAGGCGGCAGAGTCTCCCACCTGGTCTTCGTGATCGACGAAATGGGAACCTTTATCGGTGATTCGAGCGAAAAGATCAGCGAACTTAATGCACTGGCCGAAATGATCGGGAATAAGGGCAAGGGTAAGGTCTGGATAATTGCCACGTCTCAACAAGATCTCGAAAAGGTAGTGGATCGCACCAATTTTCAGCCGGCCTTGGTAGGGCGGCTGAACGCCCGTTTCGAACTGAAACCGCATCTCATCTCAGATGAGATAAACAAGGTTGTATCAGAGCGTATACTCAAGAAACATCCGTCTCAAGAAAGTGCCCTTAAAGCTATGTTTCAAAGCAATGAGGGGCGTTTGGCGCAGCTTGCGGATATTAAGTCGAGCAGAAATCTCGGCACGATTGAAGAGCGCGGCTTCATTGATTGCTATCCGTTTCTTCCACATCAGATCCGTCTGGCACAAGACATTTTTGAGGCTCTTTCAGGATTCCGTATCTCGGGAGGCGTACGCTCCATGATTGCAGTCGTGATGGAGGCGCTTCAAGACCTCTCGGACGAACAGATCGGAGTCTTGGTCAGCTTTGATCAGGTTTTCGATGCGGTTGAGAACGACTTGCTCTCCCAAGAGTACCTGGGTGCGTCGGGAGTTCGCTCAATCCGTGAATCCGACGAACGAGTTTCCAATACATCTGTCGAACCCGCCCGTGTGCTCAAAGTTCTCTGGTTGCTCCAGCAAGTCACCTGGGTGCCTCGTGTTCCCGAAACGCTCGCCAAACTCCTCATGCGACATATCGACGAGGATTTCGTGCCGCTGCGCGACAAGATTGAGCAAACTTTGGAGGCCCTCCAGGAAGCGGGTTACGTTGCAAAGGATGAAGCAACGGGGGAGTGGAAGTTTCTCAACGAACGCGAACGCAGTATCGAACAGGCAATCCAGGAGATGGTCCGACCGAGTGGGCCGAAGAGTATTGGCGTGGCTTCGGTTCGGAGAACCTCCCAAGAGATCTGCAAGAGCGATCTCGTTACCAAGAAAAAACTCTCAAATTTTACTGTGAGTTACGGTAAGACCAGCGTTCCTTTCCCGTTTAGCGTGTACCTGGACGGCGAGGCGGTCGATACAGGCGCTGAGTTGGACGTTCATTTCGTCAGTCCCCTGGCAGCAGGGCGCAAACAAACCAGGGACGAGATCCGGGAGCAGAATCTCGGCGCGGGCATCAAGGGACGCACGGTCTGGTGGGTTGCCGATAATCCGGATACGATTGAGAATAGATTCAAGCGTTATGAAGCACTAGTGAAGGTTACAGGGGACAAACGGTTCGTCGAGGACCCGTCACGAGACACCCAGGATGCCCTTTCCGAGAAGCGGAAAGAGCGGGACGATCTTCGCATGGCTTTGGTGAGCGATCTGGAAAAGGCTTTCGTAGGCGGCACGCTCTATTATGGTGGGCAGGAAATTGATCTCGATGATGAAACAGACCTGAAGAACCTCATCGACAAGTCTCTCACTTCCCTCATCCCCCACGTGTATCCCCGCTTCAGCATAGCCGACAAAGAGTACGATTTCTCCAAGGATCTTAAGGCGCTACTGAATCCGGCCATGCTGGATCTTCATAAAGTTGCCGTGGATCTTGACCTCTTCGACACTCAGGGAAGTCTCCAGCACCAATCCCCGCTGGTGGAGCAGGTACTCGAAGTCGTACGGGATCTAGAAGACGAAGACTTGGACCCCAAGGGAGCACTGCTTCTCGACGCCAAAGACAATAAGGGGTTCAAAGGCTTTTCCCGGGCCCCTTTCGGATGGTCTGAAGAGTCGACGAGACTCGTTCTTGCGGCATGCTTCAGGGCCGGAGCCCTTTACCTTGAGCGACAGACTTCTGCAGGATCGCAGCCGCTCTATGACTACAAGAATACGGCGGACACCTTTTCCAAGATCAGTGAGTTCAAGAAGACCACCTTTAGGATCGCCGAAACCAGCCTCTCGGTCGACGAGATCAAGGAAGCAAGCAAGGCACTCATTGCAATGGGAGCCGTCGGTACTCCGGAATCCGGTAATGCTATCGCAGGGGCGGTCCGCGAACTAGGGCAGATTTTGAAAGCCGGCCTGCAGGATGCTCTGGCACGCAAGGAGCAAGGACTCCCTATTCCTGATGCCATCGTGGGAGCAGAAAACTCCCTCAAAGAGCCCACCACGGCAAGAGATCCTACAAGCGCTGTGAAGGCATTTCTGGGTGAGAAGGGTAAATGGATTGCGCTCCACGGTGCTCTCAACACCCTCAGGAATTTTCTTGATGCCAACAGGCACCACGAGTACGACCTCTCGAGGAAACTGGCCGTCCAGGCTTTGAATCACCCGGTTCCTGCCGATCATCCTCTATCATCTGACATATCTCAGGCGCTCGCAGACATGGAAGCGCTCATAGACTCCGAAGAGGTCATCGAGCGCTGGGCTGATTTCCGAAGTGCCTATGAACAGGCCTTTGACGCTTACCGGACGGCTTATTTGGAAGTCTACGGACGAGTCGGGACTGAGGTGGAAAAAGCTCTCGCCCAAATCAAGGCGTCCAAGGCTTACGCGGAAGCGCCGTCTCCGCAACGTGGTGACGTTATAGACAACATCTTCGGCCCCGGCAAGGCGTGCGATTGCCCTGACATCTCCCTGCCGACGGCTTCTTCACTCCTCGATGCCGCGGCAAAGAGAAGCCTCGGTTCGCTCGAATTAGCTCTGGTGGCTCTCCCAAACTATTACGCACGAGTATTGGAAGCTTTGAGCGATCTTGCACAGCCTATTTCAGAGGAAGAAAAGACGTTAGTGTGGCGTGCAAGTGAAAAGCTCGCCGGCAAACGGCTCTCCACGCCGGACGAAGTGGACAACGTGTTCGGGGAAGTCGCCGAGGAGCTGAAGGAGCTCATCAGAGAAGGTCACACGGTGATGTTGAAATGAGCCCACAGAACGGACTGCAAGCTCTTTCGGATCAGCACAAGGAGGCCGTCAAGTCCTGGGTTCTGAAGGTCCGCAGCGGGCTTGAGAAAGATTTCGCCGCTCAGCTCGAAAGACTTGGGCTCAAGCGAAATGGAAAACACACTCCGTTGGCTTCGATGAAGCTAACCCCTGCCAGGGAATCCGTGCGTTCACGTGCCGAAGCATTGCTCAAGCGAGAAACCGTCGCTGAAGGGTCACCGCAAAGGGGCTACGACAATGTGATTCGTGAGCTGGCCTTTACGAAGCTTAATCGGCTAGTGGGTCTCAAAGCTATGGAGGCCCGGCAAATCCTTGTCCTTCCTGCCCCCAAAGGTGGAGAACTGGAACAGACTGAAATTCTCACCCGGATTCCGGGACAGGAGCGGTCTCGCTACGTGCGAGATTTCAGGGATGCAGGCGGTTCTCGCTACAAGTACGAGGACGATGCAGAAGAAGGGCTGCTCAGAGACGCTCTCACCTCCGCCTATCGACACATCAATTCGGAAATCGGAGTTCTTTTTGATCCCGATCACGAATACTCATGTATTTGGCCCACCCATGTCTGTCTGGTTGAAGTCATTCGGATGATCAACGAAGAGCTTCCGGAAGATGCCTATCGGGCACAGGATTTCTTGGGATGGGTTTACCAATTCTTCAATCGGGAGGAAAAGAAACGCATCCGGGCCGAAACCGGTGGAACGCCGCGCACGCCGTACGAACTGGCGGTAATCAATCAGTTTTACACGCCTTCCTGGGTCGTCAAAGCTTTGGTCGACAACACCCTCGGCCGTCTCTGGCTGCAAATGCATCCGGGCTCGGCTCTGAAATCTTCTGGGCTGCCTCCACTACCGGAAGAGAGAACGGATGACAGACCAGTGGCGGACTACCTCGTGCCGCGAACCGGAGAAAAGATCCGATTTCAAAGAATTACCGACGAGGGGCAGCTCGAAACGTTCAAGTTGGCCAAGGACATCGCTCTGCTTGATCCGGCCTGCGGCACAATGCATTTCGGGCAATATGCCTTCAGCCTCTTCCACCAGATGTACGTTGACGAGATCCACCATGCCGGTGAGGAAGGATGGCCGTCCGAACCCTCGGTAGCGAACGTCAAAGACATCCCCAAGGCAATCATCGAGAACAATCTCTTCGGCATTGACATCGATCCTCGGGCCATTCAGATAGCTTCTCTTTCCCTGCTCCTTACGGCCAAGGAGGCCGCGCTGAGGAACGGATATTCGCCGCAGGACGTACGATTCACAAAGACAAAT
>JAZDHD010000319.1:0-3211 GCA_043806215.1 Pseudomonadota bacterium
GTGCGGATAGCTGGGGGCTACGAAGTGAGAGTTGTCCCATACGCCCTCTCATATGCGGGGCAACTCCTCACGTGAACAATCACGTATGGTGTACCCGGAACTCGACGGAACTCCGCGAAGAAGAGACGCCGGATTCCGTCGATCACGAGCTTCGGAATCTGTCGTCCAACGCACCAAGAATCCGTTTACCGTGAATGATTGTCAGGACCGTGACCCGCTTACCCTCTACTCGGTAAATGAGCCTGTAGCTGTAAACAAATCGCTCGCGAACACTCTCGTCCTGAAACTCGGGCACAATCCGTCCTGCGAAGGGGAAGTCCTTCAGCTTTCTTGCAGTATCAACCATCTTGTCCACAACGGCCCTGGCGTAGAATTCAGAATCTCGGGCAATATACTCTGCCAGGGACTCCACATCTTCCAACGCCACAGGAGACCAGATTACCTCGTAGTCCACTTGCTGAGCCGCCTCTCGACTTCTTCCTGCGTGAGCGTGCCTTGGCTTTCGGCTAATTCGATGCTGCGGCGAATCTTTTCGACCACGTACAAGTGGTACTGTATGTCCTCCAGGGTACAATCATCCGGAAGCCTTTGGAGTAGGGCTTCGACCTCGCCTTTTGCCGTCTCCATCGTATCTCTCCTCTGACGGGAGCAACAGTGGCCACGGGCCACTTGTGGTAAGTAGAGTACACCGCCTCAAGTCGCCGGTCAAGACCTGCGCCGAGTAACCGCCAAGACACCCGAGTTCCGGGTGCACCATTTGTAACCATTCAACCTCAAAAACTCACTGCCGATTCGGGTACCCGCTTCAAGTCCGGGAGAAAACGGGCAGAGACCGACGAAAATGGGCGCAATTGCACAAGGTGTACCCGGAACTCCAGCATTCGAACATTGCCACAAATGCCTCAACCCCCTACAAGCGTCTATGACCGAACACTACGATGCGTCACATGACGTAGATAGCAGGGAGGCTACGGTGTGCGACAGACGTGCCATGGAGCCGCCGTGTGAGAGTAGCGCCCAACTTTCAAGAATGAATCGGGGATGTGTCCCCAGAATTCCACGCGTAGGATGAGGTGACCAACGGTAACTCTCTCGGTTGCGAGTCGTCTTGGTTGATGGGGTTCGCGTTGCTCACCCCATCGCTACGGGCTTTACCGGCCAACGGGAACCGTATCATTCACAATGTTTCTTGATAAAACTCAGGCATTAGCGACCTGAACCATATACTCATCCGGTGTCATGCGGGCAGCGGGGATGATAACCTCTTTGATCCATCGGTCAAAGGCTGCATTGATCTTCTGTACTGCTGCGTCCCAGTTGCCTTCGTAATCGGACTCTTCAAGGTCCCCGATGGTCTCAGCGGTCAACCCGGAGAATTCAGCGAGGTCTTCCCTCGTCATATGAAGCTTGTGACGGATGTCATAGACGCGCTGCGCTATGTCGGCTTGCCTGCAAGCTTCCTGGAAGGAGGCAACGCGCTCGGGGTCATCCTTGATATATCGGTTGTAGAGGAATTCAACGGCATCACAACTTCGCTGTTGTTCACTCATGTTTCGGCTCCCAATATAATGTGTGGGCTTCCGGATCTGCCTCATATCTCTTCTTTTTTTCTATGGCCACATCGATCTCTCTCGAAGGGACCTCCGCTGTTTTCTTCTTGAATCCGTGAACCACCACGGCTTTATCTCTTCCGTGGAAGAAAAACAGCATACGGAGTCTCACCTTTTCCTCTCTTACCCGAAGCTCATAGATACCATCTCTCAGGGGAGCACCAGCCGGTCGTCTGATCTCATGTCCTAGAATGCTCAAGCGGGTCAGACGCTCCTCGCATCTTTCTTGTCCGGAGGCAGATTGGTCGTCAAGCCATTGCAATACCGGACATGTTTCGTCCTCTTCTTTGTATAATACTACCAGCACTGGCGGCAACTATTTGTCCTCCAGCCTTTTTTATCAATGATTTTGGGGCAAACGTCAAGCCCATAGGTGGGGTGACCAAACAGGAACTTCATCGCTGCGAGGTCGTCTCGATTGATGGAGTTTGCTTCGCTCACCCCATCCTGCGGACTGGAAAATCAACGCGATGCGCAGTGGCGTTTATCCCGTCATAGCCGACATGATCGTCGGGAACGGCAACCGGAAGAAGGACGTGCAGAGCCTCTACCTCACCGTAAGCGATGCGGATCTCGTAGACGCGATAGACCGCATGAGGTACGACAAGGGTGAGACGGAGATCTGGGTGTTCGGGCGAAGGAATGGAAGACTTCAGCGATGTGACGTGCCTGTGGAGATCTGGCTACGCTGCGAAAAAGGCTGGGGTCAGGTCTTGCTTCTTGAATCGGAACATCCAAAGCGTCACTGTTCGGTGCCCTAACCCTATTCAAGAAGCAAGACCTGACCCCATCGGTGCATCCTCTCGGTTAATATGTTGCCTAGACAGTATTGAGCCACCCCCGTAAAAATTCCGCACGGGTACGCCCCACCATCTGGGCTGATCGATATCATTTCATTGTGACATCTCCTGAATTCACAGCTCAGAATCTTGCCGGTCAAAATGTTGCCAATAATGAGCCGGAACGGATCGACGATGATCCCCGTTTCGTCGTCTGCGTACCACATATCAAAAAGTCGGATCATTTCTCGACCGTACTCTTTCGGCGTAAGCGCAATTTCAGCATAGTTGGTGGCTGCTTTCCCTTTGCGTTGAATAGGATTGACTCTGAAATGAATTCCTCTTTGACTGAAAAAGTCATAAATGTCGACCATATGGTCCAAATTCTGTTTTGTAAGCACGGCTATTGCACCAATAGAAATCCCGCTTGCCCTAGCGAGATCAATGGAGTCTATCACTGTGTCAAAGGTCGACGTTCCCGTGCTAGTGCGCCTAGTCAAATCGTGAAGACTTCTGGGGCCATCAAGGCTGAGGCCTATCCTAAAATTGTACTTAACAAAGATGTCAATGAATTCGGAAGTGAGGAGCGTTGCGTTGGTCTGAACGGAATTTACAATCCGGAAGTTACCATATTCCCGGGTCCGTTGACCAATGTGTTCAAAAAACCTCGGACCCATTAGTAACTATAGTTTTGCCCTTTCGTAGAAAGGTGGTTCTCGCGTAGAGCGCGCGGTCCTGATTTTCGTGGAGTTGTCGCGAACACTGGGCTCGCGCGAAATTCCCGGCGTAAAATGGGAACGTCTTGCCTCAGCGAGCATGTCG
>JAZDHD010000320.1:0-4559 GCA_043806215.1 Pseudomonadota bacterium
ACCTTCTTGAAGCAGGCCGGGGTTAATCTGCCACCGGATCCTTCCGACCAACGCAAGCTCTGGGAAGGTGGGGAAAACTCTTTACTGGCCAAGTATGTGGCAAAATTTGCCGACCAGGCGCCTGTTTTTTGGCAGACTACGTTGACTCCGGTGATCGCCCAGTCCCGTTTGCTCGGAGACGTGGACAAAATCATTCTGGATATGGCGGTTGACCCGGAAACAACCTGGCAGGACATTTCGAAAAGAGGTCTCTCCAAAGAGTTTTTGGACTCGATTTCCGAAAGGTATGGCTTTACCGTTCCACTCGATGATCCGCTCAAATGGATTGCCGAGCTTGTGGCGACACTTGCGCTCACGGAAACCTATCTCGGCTACGGAGAGCCAAGTGATTTTCCATTTCTCGACCGCTTGCCGCCCCTCACCGTTCGGTCCCATCACCGTGACTTGTTGGAGCGCTGGCTAAAGGACACAGAGAGCCGCACGGCCTGGGATCGCTTGATACTGGACGTCGAGAACGACATCAATCTCACGAAATGGGCGTCCAATAGAGATGGATTGTCTTTTGGGTTCCCTCACATTGTCAAAGCTCGATGGGACGCTCTTTTTACAGAGTTCTGTGAGGCGGCAACGAAGTTCACTGCCACACAGGCTTTCTTCGAGAAACAGGAAAAACGAATCAAGAGGGAGGCGGAATTCGCCAGAGCAAGTCACACACCTGCCGGAGCCTGGTCGTTGTTTGAACGGCTTGGCGCATTGGTTATGGCCTGTGCCGAGGCCGAGACCGAGATGGAGACCACCAAGAGCGTGACCGATCTGGCCCGTTTCTATACGAAGAAGGCCCCTATCATAGACTTTGCCCATTTCGGGATTCGCAAGGAAGCCGACGAACTTGGTCTCCCGGAGGTCGCACAGGTTGCGGATCGATCATATGCGCGTTACGCCAATCGCTTGAACGGCCATTTCTTCGAACGATTCAGTCAACAGCCCACTGCCGACATCGACGGCATTCCTCTCGTGACCCACCGGCTCGAAGAGAAACTATGGAAAGCATCAGGTCGTCGGGCTGTTATCATCGTGGACGGATTGCGGTATGACTGCGCATTCGCCATTCAAGAGGCCTTAAAAGGGCATGACGTCAAGATAGAGGCGGTTAGGGCCGAGTTGCCGACGATCACACCAATTGGAATGACCGCGTTGCTGCCCCTGGGGGATGCCAACCTCTCGCTGGAAGTGAAAAGCAACTATCCACACCCGATTCTGAACGGAACCGACTGCTCCCAGCCCAAAGCGCGGCTCGAATATTTGGTTCAGTTTGGGGCGGATTGCCGGT
This sequence comes from Pseudomonadota bacterium, assembly GCA_043806215.1. Lineage (GTDB taxonomy): Bacteria > Desulfobacterota > Desulfomonilia > Desulfomonilales > Desulfomonilaceae > JAVHLK01. Next base: position 1,331 of record JAZDHD010000320.1, read on the forward strand.
CAATTGACGATCTCGAATCTCAATCGGGCAAACCTGAGGACCTGGGTGAACTCCTCGTGGTCGGGGGACACGACGAGTTAGACCACATTGGACACGGGAGCGCCGACAACCTTGTGCGACATCTACACTTAGAGATCCGGCGTCTGGCACGGCTGATTCGCAAGCTCCATACTTGGGGCTATGAAATCGTGCATGTCGTGACGGATCATGGCTTCATTCTGCTTGAAGAGTCGAAACTTCCCGAAGAAGTTCCCTGTGAAAAGGACTGGTGCCGTGTGCGCAAGGAACGATTCGCTCTTGTGCCTGCCTCGGCCGACATACCACTCGTAACGTTTCCGTTTGCTTGGGATGCTACTCTAAGGGTAGCTGTCCCACCAGGATTGGCCTTCTTCAAGGCCGAGAAGTCCTTTTCTCATGGCGGGGCTTCATTGCAGGAGCTCATTATTCCCCATTTGGTCTCCAAGAGCCGGACTGCGAAAGAGAAACGCATCGGTGTGGAGGTCGTTCTTCCCACCTACGAATTGATGCAGGCGGCCGCAAAAGTGCTGTTGAGACCAGTGCCGGGGTCTGTGCCGAAGTCCGGTCAAATGGAGCTGTTCAAGGAGGTCGGTCGAACCCTGTCCCTCGATGTGTACCGCCTCGGAAAGGCCGACGAGAAAGAGTCCGTGCTCGCGGGGCGCGACTCAAAAAAGGTGCGCTTAGAAGCGGATGACGACGAAAAGAGCGTCACGCTGTTCTTTCACTCCGCAGAGTCGTTGCAGAAGGGAGATCTGCTCCAACTGGAAATCCGTGACGTTGATACGGCTGAACAGTTTCCTTCGGGCGGGATCAAGCTAACGGCCGGGCGGGATATATAAGTGAGAGGTAATCGATGAACGAGGCCCCCATCGTCCTGGATGAACTGGATAAGCTGGCCAACGATGTCTTCCCCGGCCTTGTGGTCCGCAAGGATTTGCTTCGGAGGATGCGCAGCGCCTTTGGTGTGCCGGCATTTGTCATTGAATTCCTTCTGGGAAAATACTGCGCCTCGACTGATGAAGAAACAATCAACGAAGGCCTTGAGTTTGTCCGTGAGACACTGGCATCCAAGTACGTCAAGCCCGACGAACGGGAAATGGTCAAGTCGGCCATAAAACAGCATACCAGCTACGAGATTATCGACAAGATCTCGGTTAAACTGGTGGAAACCCACGACAAGTACTGGGCGAGATTGTCCAACCTAGACCTGGATTACCTCAACATCGAAGACTCGGAGATCAGGGCGCATGAACGTCTGCTGATGGGCGGCATTTGGGCAGAGATCAATCTGAGATATGACGACAGTTTCGTGTTTAAGGGACAGAATCGTCCCTTCGTTGTTGACGGCATTCGTCCTATTCAGCTGTCTTCGCGCAACATGGAGAGCTTCATAGAGGCTCGAAAGCGATTCACCCGCGATCAATGGCTCGACCTGCTCATGCGATCCATGGGTTACGAACCCGAGCACCCGTATTACACAAAGCGGCGCAAGTTCCATTGCATGCTGCGGCTTATACCTTTCGTGGAAAAGAATTTTAACTCGGTGGAGCTTGGCCCACGGGGAACGGGCAAGAGCTTTGTCTACCAACAGATGAGTCCGTACTGCCATTTGATCTCCGGTGGCCGGACAACGACAGCTCAGATGTTCGTCAATCTCTCCACAGGGCAAAGGGGACTCGTGTGCTTATGGGATGTTGTTGCATTTGATGAAGCCGCCGGCATCAGTTTCACCGACAAAAGCGGCGTCAATATCATGAAGGGGTACATGGAGGACGGCGTTTTCAGCCGCGGGCGGGACATCATCACGGCCGAAGGTTCGGTGGTGTTTGTCGGCAACATAGACGGAGACATAGAGACGATTGTCCGGACATCCAACCTCTTCTATCCAATGCCCAAGGAGATGGACACAGCCTTCTACGATAGAATACACGCCTACATCCCCGGCTGGGAGTTTCAGAAGACATCCGACGCAACTTACACCAGCCATTTCGGTCTGGTTACGGACTTCCTGGCCGAAGTATTCCGTGAGATGCGCAAGAGCAGCTACGTCGATTACGCCGAGCGCCATTTCCGGTTTGGCGGCCACCTGGGCGGCCGTGATCAAAAGGCGGTGCGTAAGATCGTTTCCGGTCTGATAAAGGTCCTTCACCCTGACGGTCAGGCGACCAAGGAAGAGACCGAGGAGTACCTGGCCTATGCCATGGAAATGCGCCGGCGGGTCAAAGAACAGCTGAAAAAGTTGGGCGGACTGGAATATTGGGACACGACCTTCTCGTTCATCGAAAGGGACACAGGCCGGGAAACCTTCGTTCGCGTCCCGGAAATGGGCGGCGCAACCATTATCGCTGAAGAGGGGCTGCCTCCCGGCAGCGTCTACACCATCGGTACCGACACCGCGGACAACCGTCCGGCCCTCTTCCTACTTCAGGCGCAAATGAACCGCGGCTCGGGGCGGATCATTCCGCTCGGCAATCTTTCAGCGAAGATGAAGGAGGCCATCAAGACTGCAGATGCATATCTCAAGGGGAATCTGAAGAACCTGGGAATCGAGCACGACCTGAAGGCGTACGATTTCAGTATTCAGGCCATCAATCTCAACCAGGCAAAGGAAGGGTCTGAGACCGCCGTAGCTTTCTTCGTGTCTATGGTGTCATGCATCCTGGGCAAACCAGTACAGGACCAAACGGTGATCCTCGGCGAAATGAGCGTCCAGGGCATGCTCCTGAAGGTCAACGCCCTGCCGGAAAGAATGCAGCTTGCCGTCGAGTCCGGAGCAAGACGCATTCTTATCCCAAGTGAAAACAAGCGAGACGTTGCAGATGTTCCGGACGCCATCCTGACTGCCATCCAATGGCAATTCTACGACTCCCCAACAAAGACGGCCATCCTTGCGATGGGCATGGGTTAGGTCGTCCAGGCTCTGGAATTCAGGCTCCAGAAGGATCATGGCTCACGATTCGAGGAACCCGACAGCTGTCCGTCGAGTCGGCGCACAAAGTGACACAACGATTTCCGACTTATCTCAAACCTGACCCCAAACACCTCAAGAAAGAGGAGAACAGAGCGGCTGAAAGGCTGATCGACGGCCTGCAGGCCGCAGACGAGCAGACGAGGAAGAAGAAGCTCAAATCAATGTCGGCAAGGCCCGTCTTCTCCATGGAATTATTCCGCTCTCCGTATCCTCTGGAACGAATTCAGATGAATCCCGGGG
>JAZDHD010000321.1:0-3699 GCA_043806215.1 Pseudomonadota bacterium
GCCTGCACGCTGCCGCCGCCGGGTTTGTCGTATGACTTCTTCATGGTGATTTGCCTCCGGGGTTAGTGTTGCGTCTTTGCAGAGTCAATTCGGAAAGGGAGGGTGGAGATGACGCGCCATGGAGATAGTCCCGACCGGACAGGTAATCGGTCGTTGCGGGTCAGTGTGGGGCCCGATGTCTCATGGTCTGTAACACGCACGATCAAGCGGCCCCTGCGCCCCGTTTCGGCCCTCGTATAATAAGGGCAGGGTTTTGCGCGGTTCTTCACTCGTCAGTTTCTATTCATGGCCTCGCTCCTTGAATACTGCGGACGCCTTCACGTTTGTCATTGCGAGCCGTAGGGGTAGGCCCCCGTGCCTACCCTGGGCGGCCACAGGGGGCCGCCCCTAAGGGAGGGCGTGGCAATCTCAGCCTTTCATGAAGCATTGAGATTGCTTTCCCGCGTTCTGCGCGGGACTGCGCTCCTCGCAATGACAGGAACGACCGGCGGGATCCTTGAGGAACCGGATGAGGATTACCACGAATTTCAATGCGCGTGACTATAGTCCCGTCACCCTGTCACCTCCATCTCTCCGCTCCGAATGTAACGAAACGGAACGGCTGAGGTTCTTGCTCCCCGGTTCCAAAGATTCAGGTCAATCGGCCGCCTGGAGGTGATCATGCCGGCACGGAACACGGACGTGACATTTGGAGAGGTGCTGCATCTCTACGAAGCAGCAGGATTCCTGTATGACGCGAAGAAGCGACGCTTGGCTCCTTACCTCATCGAGATAAGAGACACGTGGAACAAGCTCCTGACTTGCCCCAACGATGTATTCCATTATCTTCACACTGCAAGAAACAGCGCTCAATCGAGTTCATTGTGTATTGCCCAATACTGGGAACGGACCTGGATGTTGCAGCACGCCGTAAGTCTGCACGACCCCCGGGGGATTCTCCGCAATCTGATGGGTGCCGCACTGTGGGCCGATCAGAACCCGTGTTGCGACTACGTACGGTTTCTCTATCGGCCGGAAAACCGATGGCCGCGAAGGTTCTTTGGTTCATTGATGACCAAGCTGCCTCATGATTCCTATGAGACTCGCCTCTACGGCTACTATGTGGGCCGCCCGGCCTGCAGGTGTGAAGGCGGCCCGGAAGAAGGGGTCTCCGTCGATTACCTTTCGCAGGACACCGCCCCGGAACTTCACGCTTGTTTGGTGGGGAGATGCACCGATCTGTACATGGATTCCAAAGGGCTGCGGCCGGACCGGGTACTCTCGGGCAGTGTTGGTGAAGCATATTCCTCGGCGGGCCTGGTCAGGAACCGGTCCGTGCTCGTGGCGAGACGGGGAGGGGACATCGTGGGGTATTCGCTTCTCGATTACGCTTCGCTGGGAATCAATCTTTCCTTTCTCTTCAATGCGTTCCTCCTCTCCATGACGGCGCAGGACGAAGCCGCTGAAAGCAAGCTCGTGGAGGCTTCCATAAATCACTATGTGGAGCGGGGGCGGTCCATGGTGGTCGGTCTCACGGAGAACGGCACCGAGACCGTCTTCAACAAGGCAGGATTGCAGAAGCAGAAAGAGTACTGCGAGCTCACCATCAAAACCGAACACAACTTGCTGCAGTCGTTGGATTGCATCAGAGACTATTACGCAAGCATCGGAGGTGCTCATGGAACGGTCCGACACGTTGGACTACCTGATGGAACACAAAACGGAAGGCGCCAGGATACGGAAGAAGACAAACGCTGAAGCCACGCGGGCACAACTCATGTTGGCCGGCTTGAAGCCGGGGATGCATGCTCTGGATGTGGGGTGCGCCTCGGGAGCCGGCACATTGGAAATGGCAAGACTGGCCGGTCCTGCGACGGTTGTCGGTTTGGACGGCAGTGCCGCCCGATTGCAGGAGGCAATGGATCTCGCCTGCTCGGCGGGAATACGAAATGTCGGTTTTCAGCGGGGCAACGCCATGGACCTCCCCTTTGACTCGGCCACATTCGACTTCGTGTGGAGCCGTTTCCTCATGGAGTATCTCCCGGACCCGTTGGCCGCAATCCGTGAAATGAGACGAGTGGCGAAGCCGGGCGGTCTCGTGGCGGTTGCCGACCTCGACGGAAACTGCCTGTTTCACTATCCCATCGAACCAAGCCTGGAGCAAGGTATTGAAAAAGTCATGCGTTTGCTCGCTCACAGAGGATTCGACCCGTTTGTGGGGAGAAAGCTCTACCATTTCTTTCGCCGGGCCGGTTTTTCCACGATCACGGCCCACGTACAAGCACACCATGTCATAGCCGGCATACCAACGGAAGGGGAACGGGAGAATTGGCGGGAGAAGATCTCCACCATCCGCAGGGCGCTTGCCGGGGATGCTGTGGATCGGGATGAGTTTGACCGGCTGACCGACGCCTTCATGAAGCTGATCGAAAGCCCGGACACGTTCACCTACAGCCCGCTTATCACCATGGTGGGGCAGCGGTAGAAGGGATTGGCCGGTCGGCGAAACAGTGCGGTTGGAACCTCAACCTAATGGCGATTGCAGGAACCGGGGAATTCGGGGAAGCCGGGGGACACCATATTGTTCTTTCACATTGGGCGCTTTCGAGGCCTCCCCGGTAGTCCCCTGCTCAGGTCACGGTTCGTACGGGATTCATCTCCCCATACCGTGCTGCTGCCATACGTGATTCTCGTTGAGAACGCAGGAGCCGAATCTTTCCTTGAAACGGCGGTCCCCCTCCGAATGAAATACGTGCACGGACCGGACATCGCGCTGTGTGACGTGGTGCGGATAACCGGGCACGACGATGCGCGACAGACGAGCCAGGGAACAATCCTATCGCGGCGGATCCGCCTTGTCTGAAAATCCCCCTCCCCTCGTTCTCAGGGCTCCTGCCTGGGAATGACTATCCGCCGGGCTCTGCCCGGTCTCCGGATCGGAGCACCGAGGGATTTTCATGCTCTGTTGTGATCGCCCTATCGTGGAGGTTTGTCCGGAAGATGCGTAGTGTCCCCCGAATCCAGAGTCCATAGTCACACCATCCGTAATCCTCAATGAAAACCGGAGATCATACGGATTTCATATAACCATTCTGAACAGGATAACGACGCTGTGTCCGGCCCTCATGCGGTGCATTGCCCATTTCGGGCTGCTTCAATACAAATGGGCCAAAACCAGACGTGCCCCCTATCTGACCCCTATCTCTATCTCCGGCTGCACGGCAAAGGGAAAAGCTAAAAAGCAAGATCCCTCATATGCTAAGATCTTCATCTTTTTTCGATGTATTCGACGCCCTCGATACCTATAAAATCGCTGTCTTGTGTCCACAGGACTGCTCCGTACGATCGAGCAGTTGCAAGCATGATACTGTCGGCCATTGGGAGCTTCAATTGTAACTTCTCAAAAACCCCGGGCGAATTCCAAGAATTCCCCTCCCCGACCCTCCCCGCAAGCAGGGAGGGAGCGCTTCCCCCCGCTTGCGGGGGGATAAGAGGGGGGAAATGGCCCGGACTTATTGAGAAGTTACCTTCAATTGGTGCGACAACGTTGCCGCTTCCAAGGCTAAGGTGACTCCCAAATCGACCACCAGTCCTTGCTGCATTGTTACCACGGCTTGCAGTGCCTCATTTTCAGTTCGCTGCTGAAGCACCCGTTTGAACACCTCATAAATGCTTATGGTCGGTACAACCAATTCTGATGTGCTCTCGATCGCGGGAGCA
>JAZDHD010000322.1:0-2678 GCA_043806215.1 Pseudomonadota bacterium
GGCGGACTCGGTATCGGATATGCTGTTGACCTGTGGTATGAAATGGGCGGTGGCTTGATGGAGCGACCGCCCGTCACAGTCACAGGAACACCGGACCGCCGGGCTCTGACGCCCGCAGCACAGGCTGGATGAGCTTCCCAACTTTGAGTTTCAAAAAGTAACCTATAGTTGCACTATCCAAACTATGGTATTATTATCATGTTCAAGTAATATCGCATCGATGGAGGTGCACCAATGCGCCCAATTGCTTTCGTACAGGACCCTCTACGATACCCGCTGAATGAGATACTTGGCACCCAAGCCCATGTAAGACTGCTCAGGGTCATGGCCAACGAGGTCGAAGGCCCACTCACGGCTGCGGATGCGGCCCAACGCGCGGGGCTGACGGTACCCGGCGCTCAAAAAGCCTTGGAAAAGCTCGTGCGGTCGGGTTTTGTTTCCCGGGTGGGCGGCGGTCGTAAGCACCAGTATGAAATCCGACGCTCGGACCGGCTCATGCAAATCGTCGTAGAGTTGTTTCAAGTCGAAAAGAGCCGCTATGAACAGCTTCTTGCCGCTATTAGAAAGGAAATCAATAACCTGGCACCGCCTCCGCAGAGTGCGTGGATCCAAGCGGCGCCAAAGGAAATCGACGAGCCCCTGACACTCAGGTTGTTGCATGGATCGCTTCATCTGACCAAATGCGTTCGCCAACTGCGGGCCGGACTCCATAACGTTGAAAAGGAGTTCGATCTGACCATTGAGCTTGAAGGCTATACGAAGGCGGACATTTCGGACCTTGAGATCGGCGGCGTCACCGTCTTATACGGTTTCTTGCCGCAAACACCGGACGGCTCGGCGCAGCGGCAAGCCAAGAAAGCCCCGACGCATCGAGAAAAGGATCGGCAATTGAACGTGCTGTGCCGGAAGTTGGCAGATGTCCTTGAAAAGGATGCATCCTTGGTGAGACGCGCCAAGAATCATATCGATCGTATGCTCAATGAGGACCAGGGAGCGGCGACCGCAGACATAGAGGAATGGCGCAATATTCTTGATACCTATTCCATTCAGCGGTTAGCGCGCTTTTTCACTTCTTCCAGCGAACGCGCCAATCGCTTGCGCCAGAGCAATCCCTTTCTTGCCATTTTAGATCCTGCCGAACGGGCGCAGGTGACCGGTGACTTGAGGAACATGAATGACCCGCGATCAACTTGAGCACGCGATCCGTGCAGCCTGTGATGTCTCAAACGACGGCGAGCTATGGATATTCGGCTCTCAGGCAGTGCTGGCGGAATTCCCCGATGCACCGGAAAGCCTCCGGGCATCCATTGAAGTCGATGTGCAACCGAAGAATCGACCTGAGACCGTTGATGCTATCGATGGAGCGTTGGGTGAGCTGTCAATGTTCCATCAAACCCATGGCTTCTATGTCCATGGGGTATCGATTGAAACAGCTTTGCTGCCGGATGGTTGGGAACAAAGGACTGTATCGATCAGCGACCCCATAGCGACACGTGGCAAAAGAGGTTATTGCATCGAGGTTCACGATCTTGCCGCCAGCAAGCTTGCAGCCTACAGGGAAAAGGACCGAGAATTTGTTCGCTTGCTCTTGATCGATAAAATGGTTGATGCCAAAACCCTTGCCGAAAGAATTAGCACCTTGAAAATAGAAGAACGATTGCGAGAGCGTCTTCTTCGCTGGGTAGAAATTACCGCAGAAGAATTGGAAGGTCATCTGTAGCACACAATCCACGGCCCGGATCGCCAAGAATCGCGATAGCACGTTCGGATTCGGGTTCACTTCCCCTGAACGCGGCTATTAGGACTCCTGCATCAATATAGGTCCTAATCTTCATTTTCGAATCGGTACGAACCGCCTCGCCGTTCGGCAATTTCTCGATCCAATTCCTCGCTTGTAAGCAGCGTTCCTCCCTCCTCAATGAACCGGCGTCGAATCTCTCTCAGCCTGCGGCCCAACGGGGAGATTGCCTCCGTAGAGATACGGTCGCCTTCGTTGGATGTTGTCGACCCAATGTCTTCAAGTCCCATTTTCGATCCCTCCTCGAAGCCATACTATCAATCGTGCAGGGTTTGTTCAAGGACACGTGCAGGCGTCACCCACAAAGAGGCACGAGTCAAGGGAAAATAGTACCCCGGGGCAACGAAACCGATGTTTCCTTACCGAGCTACTGTTCATTCGAGTATGGGGCCGCCCGAAGCCTCCTCTTTACCTATGCCCGGATTTCGGGTTTTCGTGTCGGTGATGGATGCTTCACCGCACCAGTCACCCATCAGGTTCAAGGGATCTGCGCCAAATTCCGGAATTCCGTGTCGGGATCAGGCTTAAACACCTTAGCATGGCTCGGAGAGCAGGCATTCACAATCCGGGGGCCGTCTCATGATGCTACGAGGGAACGGATGCCCCACACGGGCCTTGACTGCCCGCAAGGGTCGGAGTACCTTTGTACCAAAAAGGGGATTATACTCCGCGAGTGATTGGTGGGACGCCGTTCTACAAGGAGGAATATCCCCTGTCCGTGGAAGCGGTGAACCCAGATTCAGAGCACTCAGGGAGAAGACCCATGACACTCACGCTTCACCTGCCACCGGATCTCGAACAACGTCTAACCAAAGAGGCCACGCGCTACGGCGTGCCGGTCGACGTGTATACTTTGCGAGTTTTGGAACAGTGTGTTCCG
>JAZDHD010000323.1:0-27235 GCA_043806215.1 Pseudomonadota bacterium
GTCGCGGACGTTTGCTGCAGACCTCTGTAGGGGCGGGTTTTACACCCGCCCGCAATCGAGCACCCAGAATCGGGCGGGTATGAAACCCGCCCCTACACCGCGACGTGCCACTACTTGGGCGCATATTTGAGTTTTGAGACAATTACCCTGTGCCTACCCATGGGCACCCACAGGGGGGTGCCCCTACAAACACGCCCGGCAGGGACGCCGGGACGCTACCGTACGTACTCAAGAATACGGCACCGTATTTGGAAAACGAAGCTCTAAGCCAAATCTTCATTGGGGAAGCGCGGCGCCTGAGAGAATCAAGTAATAGTACGTGGCCGGGAAGGCCGGTATGAGTGCATCGGCCCTGTCCAGGACTCCGCCGTGGCCGGGCATGATGGATCCGTAATCCTTGATTGCGAGCTTCCTCTTGATGGCCGAGGCAACCAAGTCGCCGAGCGGTCCCACAATGGCAAGCAGTACGGTTAACGGGATCAGTATGCCCACCGCAGGTAAATCGGGTGAAACGATCTTCATGATGGTCATACCTGCCAGACAGCCCGCCAATCCCCCCGCGAGACCTTCCACCGTTTTTCCCGGGCTGACCCGCTTGGAGAACCGGTGCTTGCCGTAGTACTTGCCGGCGAAATACGCCCCCGCGTCCCCGAGGGAAATCACGACGAGAACCAGGAACACCAAGGCGACGCCGTTGTCCATGCGCCTGAGGAGCACGGCGTGGGCCAAAGGCACGCCGATATACGCACAGACGAAGATCATCTGGGATGACGACTCGACAGTCTGTTCCAGCGTGCTGAAGAGAAATAGATGGATCAAAAGGATGAGAAGAGGGAGCACCACCACCGCTGCAACGACCCCGTAGACGGGAAGGATGGAACAAGTCGCCACAAGTGCGAGAAAGGTGAGGACGGTGATCCGGGCCGCCGGGGAAGACCTCAATGCGGCAAGATTGCGAGAAAGTTCCCACACCGCTACGCTTCCGAACAATGCCGCGAGAAGGGCTACACCCAACACGCCGCCCCAGAGGAGAGGGGGCACGAGAATAGCGACGGTAACGGCCGCTGTCTTGAGGCGGTCACGAAGCATTACGGGCTTTTCCCCCCTTCTTCGACCTGTTCGGAGATCATCCCGAAGCGGCGCTGCCGCGACCGGAAAACTCCAATTGCATCGCGGAAGGTGTCATCGCTAAAATCGGGCCACAGCACCGGAGTGAAATAGAGTTCGGCATAAGCCAGCTGCCATAGGAGGAAATTGCTTATACGCACCTCGCCGCCGGTGCGGATCAGGAGGTCCGGATCGGGAAGGCCGCTGGTATCGAGAAACTGTGCCATGACCTTCTCCGTGATGTCGCTTTCCTCAATATCTCCCGACTTGAACGCCTTGGCGAGTTTCAATGTGGCTTTGAGGATGTCTCTTCTCCCACCGTATGACAGCGCGATATTGAGGATCATCGCGGTGTTGTTCGCCGTCCTCTGTTTTGCCGCATCCAGTTTTCCGCCCACTGCCGGCGGAAGGCGTTCCACGTCGCCGATGGTACGGATCTTGATATCGTGCTCATGGATCTCTTCAAGATCCGTATCGATGAATTGCGATAGAAGCTTCATCAGCCCGGAGATCTCCGTTTTGGGTCTTTGCCAATTCTCCGTGGAAAACGCGTAGAGGGTCAGAACCCGTATTCCATTGCGTCTCGAGAACTCCACGGCGCGTCGGACCGCCTTGGCTCCCTGGCGATGCCCTTCCAGCCGAGGCAGCATCCTTCGCCGGGCCCATCGACCGTTGCCGTCCATGATGATGGCTACATGTCCAGGCATTTCATCGGACAAATCAGATCTCCATTATTTCGGCTTCTTTTTCCGCAACGACGTCGTCAATCCTGGACACGAACCCATCCGTGGTCTTCTGGACTTGATCTTGGGCCTTGTGCTGATCGTCTTCCGAAATTTCCTTGTCCTTCTTCATTTCCTTGAGCATGTCGTTCGCGTCTCTTCTGTGATTCCGTACCTGAACCTTATACTCTTCACCCATCTTCTTCACGACTTTAACGAGTTCCTTGCGCCTTTCCGCGGTCAGGGGCGGCAGCACTATCCTGATGATTTTACCGTCGTTCATCGGTGTCAACCCGAGTTCCGACTTGAGCAGCGCCTTTTCTATATCGGAAACGGCCTGGGAGTCCCAAGGCTGAATCACTATCTGCCGCGGCTCGGGGATGGAGAGCGTGGCCAATTGATTGATCGGCGTCGAAGATCCGTAATAGTCAACGATGATGCCATCCAGGAGCGCCAAGGAAGCCCTCCCTGTGCGAATTCGTCTCAGATCCTTCTGCAAGGTCTCAACCGACTTCTCCATTGAGGCCTTCATCTCTCGATGTAATTCGTCTATCATGTTTCCCTCGCGCCACCAACGGGTGTGCCATACTGCCATGCCTGAAATGTGAGGAGCCTCCTTAAGACTCCGTATCAGGCCTTGGACGGATTTGTAGGGCCCGGGCCTCCAGGGGAGGCGGAACTCAAACGATGACGGTTCCCACTTTCTCTCCGGAAAGAGCTCTTGCTATGTTGTTCTCAACGTGGAGGTCGAGCACGATGGTCGGAATGCCTCTCCTCCCAAGAATATCCACACTGGTCGCATCAATCACCCCAAGACGCTTTTCCAGCACTTCCTGAGAACTGATGGAATCGAAGAATACCGCGTCCGGATGCTTTTTGGGATCCTTATCGAAGACTCCTCGAACCTGGGTAGCCTTGATCATGACGTCCGCTTCGATCTCCACCGCCCGCAGCGCGGCCGCGGAATCGGTCGTGAAACACGGATTCCCCGTCCCTCCGGCAAAGATCGCCACGGTTCCGCTCTCCACATACGCAAGAGCCTTCTCACGTGTGAACACATCCACAAAGACACCCACGGCAAAAGCGGACATGACGCCCGCCGGGATGTTGCGGGCTTGCAGAGCTGCTTTCAGGGCCATGGCATTGAGCGCGGTGGCGATCATCCCCATCTGATCCCCCACAAGCGCGGGGACCCCGACGGCCTGAGCATCCACCCCGCGCAGGATGTTCCCCGCTCCCACGACGATCCCCAGTTCATGTCCGGCGCGATGGGCCTGCGCTATCTGTTCCGCGATCCACGACACGGCATCTCTATCCAGCCCGAATCCGCGTGTGCCGGCAAACGCCTCGCCGGATATTTTGAGAAGCGCTCGATGATACCCCTTCGGTTGTCCCATGACCTTATTAGCTCTGCCCGACCTGGAAGCGTACGAAGCGGCCTACCGTCATGTTCTCTCCCAGCTTTGCGATCACTTCCTTGATCACCTCTTCGACGCTCTTGTCGGTGTCCTTGATAAACGGCTGTTCCAGCAGGCAGACATCCGAATAGAACTTGTTCAGTTTCCCCTCTGCAATCTTATCCAGAATCTTTTCCGGTTTTCCCGCTTCCTTTGCCTGAACGACGTAGATCTCCTTCTCCTTGGCGACAACAGCTTCCGGAACGTCCTCCCGTGAAACCCATTGGGGCGAACTGGCCGCCACTTGCATGCACAGGTCCTTCACCAGGTCAGTGAACTCATCGGTCTTTGCGACGAAATCACTCTCGCAGTTGAGTTCCAGCAACACGCCGATCTTGCCGTTGAGGTGAATGTACGAGCCTATCCTACCTTCCGAGGTAGCGCGCCCCTCTCTCTTCGCCGCCTTGAGAGCACCCTTTTTCCTCAGAAAATCGATTGCTTTCTCAATGTCGCCTTCAGTCTCAACCAGGGCTTTCTTGCAGTCCATCATTCCAAGACCGGTCTTGTCCCGAAGATCTTTCACCATCTTTGCCGTTATTTCCATCCGGTATTCTCCTCTTCTTGTTCGTGCACGGCACCGGGCTCATGTGCCCGCCATTCCACGAATTCCCTTGCTCAAGGCTCCGCCGCACCCTCCCCGGCATAGGGGCCGGCCGGATCACCCGATTAGCATAGCCGATCACGCCTCTATTCCACCGATATGCCCAACGTGCCCGGTTAACGTGTCTCTGATGGTTCAGCGGACACTCACGAGCCTCTACACGTTCAATCCGCGGCGCCCTCATCGGTATTGGACAGGCCGGAGTCTCCGGCCGTCCCGCTCTCACTCGAAGCTTCCTTCGGCAAGTCCCCGGGACCGGTCTCCTGCGGTTCCGCTTCCTCTACCGGGGCCGCGCCTTTGCGCTCCACCTCGGTTTCTGCACTCCACTTGTCCGACACGTCTTGATCTTCCTTCAGAGACGCTTCGTATATGTCCCGTCCATCCACGCACGCGTCCGCGATGCGGGAGGCAAAGAGTCGAATGGCGCGGATGGCGTCGTCGTTTCCCGGTATCACGTAGTCGATTTCATCGGGATCGCAATTCGAATCAACGATGGCGACTATGGGTATATTGAGCTTTCGCGCTTCCCGGACTGCAATGTTCTCTTTCTTCGGATCCACGATGAATACGGCTCCGGGAGGTTTACGCATTTCGCGTATGCCTGCGAGGTTCTTGTCGAGCTTTTCGTGTTGGCGGTTGAGGTTGACGAGTTCCTTCTTGGTGAAATTGGTCTCTTCAGGTTTTTCCAGTATTGACGTTAAGCTGTTGAGACGTTCTATACTCTGTTTGATCGTGGAAAAGTTGGTCAGCATGCCTCCCAACCATCTTTGATTTACGTAGAACTGCCCGCACCTGGAAGCTTCCTCATGAATTGCGTCCTGGGCCTGCTTCTTTGTTCCTACGAACAGCACTCCATGGCCTGATGCAACGGTGTCCTGTATAAACGAGTAGGCCTTCTTAAAAAGACGGACGGTTTTCTGCAGGTCGATGATGTAGATTCCGTTACGGGCGCCAAAGATGTAGGGTTTCATCTTGGGGTTCCATCTTCGGGTCTGGTGACCGAAATGGACTCCTGCTTCCAGCAGCTGCTTCATCGTGATAGCTGACAATGCTGTCTCCTCATCGGGTTTTTCGTCCATCCCCCGTGACGTGCCCGGTCTGGGAACGACCCGGTAGAAGGGGGGATGTGTGAGTTAACCGCTTATTTTGTCCCGGAAGCCTCCGAATTGCAAGCACAAAAACAAGAAACCGATGATTTTTCCTCCGCCTATGAGATGAGCTGAAATCAACCAACCACTCACTTGCGTCACTTGCGCGAGACAACCCGCCTTCTTACTGTGGCGTAGTCTCGCGAATCCCGCGCTTCGCGGGACTGCGGAAAGTGGCAGCATCCAATTAGGCAGACTGGAAGAAACTGTCTTAAGATCCCAACGCCGGCCAACATCGTGCGGGAATTTGGATGCTGCGCGACGGAATTCGCCGGTGGAAATTCTTGTCAAGCCCTGATATAATGAGGTCATGGAAGACATGAAGGGAACCGAGAATGGAGCTTGTTTTCGATTACGCCGAATCCTTCGTGAGGGATCGGACGAAACTCCCGCAAGGCAGCCTAGCAAAACTGGCCGAGCTGCTCAACCGTTACGGTGAATCACTCATCAATCGGGAGGAGGCGAGAGCCCTTCCCGTGTCTCCGGTAGAAATATCCGACTTGCCGGGAGGCTTGGAGTCGTCCTTGTATGTACTTCGGGTTGATGAAGATTTTCGGTTGGTATTTGCCGCGGATGAAGACCCCATTTTTGATGGAATAATCATAACATTGCTTCGTTTGGTTAGCCATGAGGATCTGGAGAGCGCTCTCGCCTCGTTAGCTCAGTCCCTTTACGGGGGATATGGAAAACACGACCGGAGAGGAATCTGCGAAAGGCATGTCACAGATCACGCCGGTATTTGACGAGTGGGGCGTCATACGATGCGCGTGGCAGGATCTCCCGGATGACTCCCTGAAGGTGGCATTCTTGGAAGCTTTGGCCGAGTTGCAGGATGCCGACTCCCACAAGTCTCGAAGGTTTCCCAAGACCGGCTTGCACAGAGTAAGACGGATAAAGCAGGCCATCTACCGTGGGGACATAGAACAAGGGTCCGCGTGGCGATTACACGTTCAATACGTGAACGGTCAGATTCATTTGAAGGATTTAATCCATGTTGTACATCTGCGAAGGCACCGGAATGCCCAGGCCCCACGACTCACTTCTCTAATGAGCAGACTCAATGCGATCCAACCACTCGGTAAGCGCGCCTTTGTCGGGGAAATCCAGCAGATCCTCTCCTAATTTCTCCATCTTATCCAGAGGTAACAGCCGTATGCGCTCTTCCACGGAATCGTCGAGCTTGCCAAACCTCCGCGTGAGCAGCCGGATCGTCAGAGATGCTACTCCTGTCTGCATGCCCAGTAGCTTTCCCTTTTCGACACCCTCGTTGACCCATTTCTCCAGCAAACCGTGCATGAAAGTCTCTCCTTTTTTGCCCAGTGCCTGCTTCAGCGCTTGTCCCGCGTCCGCAAGCTTCACCCTTTCTTTGGCCGCACCGAGGTAGCGGAATACCGATTCGAGGAATTCCGGAGCGCTTTGGTCGCTGACGTTCCGGACCAGCTCAAAATATCCCTCTAGCCGTTTTGACAGATCGGGGCTGAAGATGTTCTTCATCAACAGCAGCGCAACCGCGAGCGTGGCGCCGGCCAGGGCGCGGATCTTGATCTCGTCGTCGCTGAAGGCCGACAGGTCGATCAAGTAATAATCGAAGTCCAACAGCTTCGCCCCAAGGTCTTCCGGGGCATCGTACAGGGCTGCGAAATCCGGCGGAACGTTCCACTTCTTTTTCCCGTGATACAATACGACGGGGATCACGGGCCGGACGGGCTTTTTCCCGCGCTTCGTCGTGCGGTTCAAAATGCGGGCGATGCATTGGAAGAGCTGAAACGCCACTTTCATGTCGGGTCGGCTCTTGTGCTCGAAGAGTAGATAGACGTACGCCCTTTTCCCGTTCTCGAAGTCCACACGATAAAGCAGATCCGAGTAGTATTCCTTTAGCCGTGGGTCAACGAACGAGCCCTTTCGCAGCCGAAAACTGCTCGGCTTCATGGCACCGGTCACGTTGGGCGGCAGGAAATTCAGTACCAAGTTCTCTGCCACGTCCGGCCGAGAAAAGACCTCTTTGAAGAAGGTGTCGTGGTATTTCACGATTTCCGTCATGGGGGCCTCGGTGCTTGCTCCAATTGCGGGAGGGAGTATAGCATCGAGCGGTAGGGATGGAAAGTTGCGAGTGCGCCATACCTGATTGTCCTTGCTCTTCTTCTTGGGTCCCGGTTTCTCTCTCCCGACCCTCCGGCCGGCCATCGTCTTGAGGCGGGATATGAATTCCACACTACCGAGCGGTCAAGAGCAGAAAAGGGTCAACTCCTGAGAGCGTTCAAGCACAGCAATGCACTGTAGAAGACGAGTCATGGTAAACTTGACACCCAGTACGGAGACACTATGGGAAACCTTGATTTGGTTCGCCTGCCGCGCAAGACTGAATGCTTACCAGGACAAGGGGAGAGAGACTGGAGTTTTTCACTTCGTCTGCCAAGGAACCAGACGGTCTTTACTCAGTCTATGGTTTGAGCCCGTTCCACTAGCGAGCTAACGATAGCCTTTTCATCGGACTCAACAGATTTGTGTAATTTCACGAGGTCATCTGCCTCCCTTGCCGCTATTACTGCCTCAAGGAATTGGAGGGATCGTTCGAGTGAAGCGTCTTGGCGAGCCTCTGGAAATTCGGACAGGATAAGCTCAGCAGTGTCTTTTGCAAGTGCTTTGGCATTATCGCCCAATTCCTGTACATGGGCCAAAAGGCGCTCAGCTTGCGCCAGATCAAAGCGATTGGAAGAAACGCTCAATTGCGAAGCATACTCTTTCACTAATGTCAAAGGATGAAGTTGTCCCAAGAGTACACTGACGTTGCCCATGATCTGCAATTCTGGACGGGGGAAATAGGGTAAATCGGGAAGCAGTGCTCGAACCGGCTCCGGCAATTCCAGTGCCGCAAGATAATCCCATACCTCCAACCCCCCCGACAGAATTTCATCAATTCTCTGGCAAGGGAATCGGTATGAGCCGTCAATCAGGCGATTCCCCTTATAAAGGGGGACGATGTACACAAAGTCTGCTACGTCCTTTGCACCACTCAAGGCTCTCAGTGAACTAATGATAGCTTCTTCCGGATGAATGGGATCTTCAACGGAAACCGCTATCGATAGGTGCGATAGCGAGTCCTCTTCGTATATGTCTTTGCCGATGATCACGGTTGCTCCTCCTTCGATCAAGCGGGCGAAACTCTGCTCGACTCGACGAAGATTGGCTTGGACTCGATCTCGCCTCCTGCGCCTGGCGTATGCTGTAACATCTCCTGGAGTGCTGGCGGGTGGATCGAGAATCCATGTGTACAAGTGGTCTTCGAGAAGCGCATACTTCTCAAGTTCCATCTCGTTGATACGTGTGGAACCAAAATAGTCGGGAGCCACCGTGAAAAGTGCTTCAAAAGCGTCGTGGACTTCGTTCAGGCGGCGATGAGAACTACGGAAATTTAGGACAGCCAGGTTTCCCATACGCTCATCGCGGTCACGATAGTACTCGATAATATGACCGACGAAATTCTCCAAATCGGAAGCCCATTTTCTAGTGCTGGTTTTCAAGACATCTTGAAGTTCTTTCGGGGCTTGAGTAGGCGGGTTCAACTGAAGTTTGAGACCCAGCTTCAGCGATTTTATCTTGGCATCACCTCTATCAAGAAAGTCTTTAGCAGGTTGGCGGTTAGACAGGATCTTCGATAGTAACGTTATGAACCAATTTACAAAATCCAGGCCCTGAAGTCTAACCCGATGCCACTCTTCCTCATAACGATAGAAGCTGTCAGGAAGAAAGTGTCGTTCGACCACCTCGGTCGTATGGAAATCAGCGCCGAATATCAAGTGTTGAAGGTTCGCGTTCAAGGCAGACTGCATAAGGCCAGTGAATCCTTCTTGCTCGGTGATAGCGAACCGATGACGGAGACTCTAAGAAAAGCGAGGGCCTATTGGGGGTACGGCAACCATTCGTACAATGAACTGCAACACGAAATCTTGGGAATGGCATAAGCATTCGGAATCTCAAGAAACGGAGGTTTGATGAGACCCCATGCCTTCGGTGTTCCGCCAATGGAATTCCACAGGGTTTCGGTCTCATATTCCCGTCTCGCAACCAGAGTCTCGGCAATCCTGCTCTCAGTTAAGATAGTGAGACTCTCAGATGTAACTACTTGGTATCCTAATACAAGGCGACGGCTATCATGATGCTGACTGGAAGGCTGGACTCCCGTGACAAGCCTTCTTCCAGACCGTGTGTCCAGCCCATTGCAGTAAAATGCACGAATGGTTGCCATACCCCTGCATCCTCCAGGGGAGAAATCCGTTCCAATTTCTTGTCGACTCGGTAATCGCATACCGAAAAGGGTTACCCGGTCCTTCCTTGGTCCAGACTTCGTGCTGAACGCTTACGCCTTCGGGTCGGATGAAACCCGTAATCGGCTCTCAGGATTCCCATCACACTCTCAGCGCAACGATCCCAGCTTAACTCCTTGGAAAGAGCGCCCACTCGACGGTGAGACTTTTCCCTAGAGCTAAATGAAAGTAATCGAATCGTTTCACGAGCCATCCGCTGAGTATCCAGGTACGGCACGACCACACCGAAACCGTATTTAAATAACTCTGGTGCGCCACCAGCCCCATCAAACGCGATGACAGGCAGTCCGTATTCGATGGCCTCCATACTTACCAATGGACAGGGATCCTCACGTGAGGACAGCAAAAAGACGTCAGAGGCGACGAAGTACCGCTCGGGGTCGGGTGTCTCTCCAACAAACTTTACATATCCGTAAAATGGGCCAGCATCTTCTTGATACCTGTTGTCAGTGTTCCATGATTGAGCATCTCCCACCCAGATAAAGTGTATATGCTTCGACTTGCCGAGATTCAGAACATGACGCGCAACGTCCACAAATAGGTCCGTACCTTTGCGAAGACCAGCCAACCCACATGCGAGCACTATCAAAGAGTCCTCTGGAATGCCAAGCTCCTTTCTCACTTCTTTCCTGGCCCTCTCCCTTTTAGACCCCAAGCGACCTACCTTCACCCCATAGTAGGCTACTCTGATCTTATCCTCGTCTATTCCATAAGTTTGCCTCAATATGTCTTTACAGAACTGAGCAGGGACGATTATGCGTTTGGAGTTTTCAACTATTTCCCTCATCGTGGCACTGCCGCCATAACACTCCTCTATCGATCTCGGTAATTCATGAACCCAACTTAGAACTGGTATATTAAGTTCTCCACAGATATTGTGAGCATTTGGTACAGCGACTGTGTTGACAATTACAGCGTAAAGTGGCCCCTGATTTCTAAAGCTGGACAGCAGCTCACATAGGGCTTCTTGGTCGGACCAGCCCCGGGAGACAGCTAAGGAAAGTATGTTTAGATAACGGACGCTCTGTTGAAATTCCTCTTCCAAAAGACCTCCCGTCATCGAACACACCCACACGCTGAAATCAGGCCTTCGTGCGAACTCTTTTGCCATTTCCAGCAACGCCTTTGGGGCTCCAGATCGGCTGGCCTCGTGTCCGACGAATAAGAGGTCAAAGTGACCTCCGTTCTCTTGACACGATTCCATAGGAACACTCCAGGGCCACTCGGCAAAGCGCCGGGGCTGGCCGCAAGCTGCAGTCCCCGGGTTTGTGTAACTTCCTACGAGGCTGCGGATCTTGTGGCGGAGCCCGAGCAAGCCATAATACTTTAGAACACGTATTGCAGACGAAATAGCAGTGGTGATGCCTCTCTCTCGCACTCGAACCAAGACAATTTTGATTATTCGCCAAATTCTTCTCATCCTGTACTCCCTCTTCACCTCTTCATTGTGTACTTGACCTTACCTACGCTCAATAGCAAGGAGCCATCCCTCATAGTTGGCGAAGTAGGCTGAGCGCTATTAGGACAATTCATCGTCTGTGTCGAAGTGTACTGGTTCAGCGTGAATCGGACAAATCCGGTTTCCGTTTAAGCTACTCCCTCGATCGCCATACTCCGAAACTTTTGGCATGCCTGGAACATCCTGGGGCTCCGCCCCAGACCCCGGAGTTTTCTCAGGCATCAGGGGTCTATCGCCCGATGGGGTTTGGGAAAGGACGTGAAGACGGTTGGTTCCACGTCCTGCCATCGGTTCGATGAGCCCCGCGGTTCCTTCTCAAGGGAGGACGGTTTGATCTTGGGTTTTGGTTTCTGCCCTTTCAAGCGGGCTATCTCGTCCTTGAGTTCCTGGATCTGCTCCAAGCAGATGCTGAGAATCTCCAGCAAAGCAGTCACTGAAGCGTTGCGATCCGCATCTGGAATCGGTGGTATCTTGGGGAGCGAAGCCATAGACCCTTAGAACATATTTCTCTCCGTTTGTCGCGTTCTTTCTGCACTCGGAAGAAAAAAAGTGCCAACCTCAGGACAGCCGGACCGGCCTTTTTGAGATGTTACCTTTGCCGCTGGTCTTTTTGCCGGTTTCTTGTTCTTTCTTGGCTCGCGCTGCCATTTTGTCTTCAAATGCCTTTTGCTCTTCAGCATAACGTTCTGCCGCTCGCCGCTCGATCGCGGCCTTGGCTTCCTTAATCCTGCTCAAGCGTTCCCGGCGGATTGAAAGCTCGGCGGGGATGTCCATGCCATCAGGAATTTCAGCTTTGTCGGCCGATTGAGCCTTGTGCAGCAACTCAGCCACCTCTGCCTCGAGCAGCTTTTGCAGCTTGGAGGCATGACCGTGACTCAACGCCTTGTGTTTGGATGCATTGGCTTGGATCTTTGTCCCATCGATACTTACCTTACCCAGCTTAAGGACATTCATCTCACGGGCGATCTCGAGTATCCGGACAAACAGCTCTTTCAACTGGGGCAGAAAACGCTTCCGGAAATCGGCAATAGTATCGTGGTCGGGATGACTGTTGGCAGCGATGTAGCGAAAAGCCACCGATTCATAGGTGCTACGCTCGATCTCGCGACTCGAAAAGACTCCGGTGGCATATCCGAAAAAGAGAAGTGCTACCATCATCTCCGGGTTGTACGGTTTCGATCCACGACCGGAATAGGATTGCTTCAGGGATTGCAGATTGATTTGCTCGACGATTTCGACCACAAAACGAGCCAGATGCTTTTCCGGCAACCACTCCTGAACAGAGGGGGGCATCAGGTAGAGAGTCTCTATATCAACCTGGACAAATGTCACTTTCATCTTTATGATTCCCCCACTTAATATCTACTATGCACCCTATCTATATCCCAGCCAGACCTGCAACGCAAGGAAAAAATAGCAACGAATGCCCGTGAAATCAACATCCTATCAATTACCTGCCCTCAAATTGGGACCGGTCCGGCTAAGTCCGACAGGCTCCTAGACTCTGTCATACCATGGAACTTGGTTTGTACTGTCAGCGGCTGACAGTGTCTGCTCATTGTTCTTCATGCGGTCCCTTTCTTCGGTACTGCGCAACCAACGCCGAAATATGGTTCTTTATCCGGTTCTTTTCTTGGGAGCCACTGTCGGTTCCGTCGAAAGCGGATGT
This sequence comes from Pseudomonadota bacterium, assembly GCA_043806215.1. Classification (GTDB taxonomy): domain Bacteria; phylum Desulfobacterota; class Desulfomonilia; order Desulfomonilales; family Desulfomonilaceae; genus JAVHLK01. Next base: position 12,489 of record JAZDHD010000323.1, read on the forward strand.
CACACTGTGTCCGTGCTTGCGATGACGGTTCAACGGTCTGGGAATAAACGAAACGCTACCAGTCTGCAATTGATTGACATAGAAGAACCAGTCTCCGCACCACTGGAAACCTTTCAGATCCTCACAAAAAGGAGTCCTGTCGAGACGCCGAAACAATACGCCACTAACATTGGGAATGGTGTTCTTTACGCTAAGTACATTCTCGATTTCGTGAAGGCCGTCCGCCCTGTGATAGGTGAGCCACCTTGTCGTTGAGATGTCGTCAGTGTACGCCAAGTAGCTCCGATCAATAAGATATCCTTCCTCGTCAACAGGGGCTGATTGGCAGTAAGCCAGACTGACATCGGGATCAAAGAATTCTGGCAAGACAGTCTCAAGAAAATCAGAATCACAAAAGTCGTCGCTTTCGGCTATCCAAATGACATTACCGCATGACTCGGCGATGCCTGCCAGCCATTGCTCGAAGGGGCGTCCGCTGTGAGCATAGCTCATGACAACTCTAAAGGGAATCCGGCTCGTCGCAGCAATGCGTTTTGCTAGAGCCACGCTTTCGTCCGTTGACGCGTCGTCGGCAAGGATGATTTCGGTAGGAGGATGGGTCTGGTTGAAAATACTATTTAACCGCTGTTCCAAGTACCTTTCGTGGTTGTAGCTAGGAACAATAACAGAGACCTGGATAGGTAATGAGGGGTGGTAGTCGTATTCCTGCGATAAAATCCTCACGAGGCTTTCTGCAAACCGGCTCCAAGTGGGCTTTTCTGGTACTTGAATGTTGGTCTGTAATCTCTCTTCAATTTTCGGCCGGGTCAGGAGTTTCACTACCTCACTTGTCATGGCTCTCGTGTCCAAGTATGGAACCGAAAATCCCTGGCCGGCTGGGAATATTTCGGGGCCGCCCCCTGCACCTTCAAACGCAATAACAGGCAGTCCAAAGCCCAAGGCTTCTCCCACTACAAGAGGACAAGAATCTGACCTGGAAGTAAGGACGAATACATCTGCTCCTGCAAAATACGGATCTGGATCCTCGCGTTCCCCCACGAAAAGGACTCTATCGATTACTCCGTGTTTGCTTGCGTCAGCGTAGCATCGGCTCACTAGGTACTCGTCTCGTTGCCCGAGCCAAACAAAATATGTGTTCTCCAACCGACGAGATACAAGAGTCTCAATGGCAACTCTCGTAAAGAGGTCCGGTCCCTTACGGTCAATAACGGCGCCACACGCAAGGACTACATAAGAATCTTCGGGCAGTCCCAATTCTATTCTAATGTGTCGGCGCGCCTGCAGGCGATCCCACTTGTCGAACTGCTTCGACATGCCATTATACAACACACTAATCTTATCCGGGCACAAGCTGTACCTACTGAACAACGCTTTCTTCACGAACTTCGCAGGGACTACTATGCGCCGCGATGAGGAATCGATTCTGCCAATGCACTTATCCCCGCCCAAAAATGTGTCTATCTCTGAAGGCAGCTCATGTACCCAGGCTAGTACCGGTATTCCGGCTTCGGCGCACACCTCATTGGCCTCTGACCTTACCGCCGTATTGCATATCGCCAAGCACCTGTTTGCATAGACCCGAAAACTCGCCAGAACATATCTCAATACGTCCATCTCGGATAGCCCGATTCCCAGCGTGGACAGGTTTAGGGTTGGGGCCACCTCGGGGAAATCCTTTTCCAGAGGTCCTCCACTCCACAGAAGGATCCAGCACTGAAAATCAGGGTTCTTCGCTAGCTCTTGGACAGCCCCAAGGAGCGCAAGAGGGGCTCCTGTCCGAGACGCATCATGAGAAATGATGAGAATATTGAAATAGCCGTTACGGTTAGAAGTGGCACGGGATCCGCGGTTCCACGGGAGGTCTGGGAAGTGCCTAAATAACCACGCAAAATCGGGGCATCCTGATGAAGGACGTGCCTGAAAAGCACTACTGTCAAGGCATTGGGAATTGATCATGTCACGGAGAAGGAATGCCATGTTCATTTCAGGAGGGCCCCCCAGCAAGCCGGTCATTTTGGCTAAGGAACGTTTAAGCGTTGCCCGTGGGCCATATAAGCGGTAGTATCTGGCCACCTTAACTATCACCCCTTTGACATAGACAAGACGACCGCCAAGAAACATCATGCACTCCTTTTTTCATAGTACTGAACCTGGATCTTGCAAGTGCCGAACAAAAATGTGCGAGATGGGAAAATTGTTCTGTTCTAAGTTCCCTGAATCTGATAGATTTCTTGCTGAGAAAGGCGCAGAATCGATCAGAGAAACAGGGGACTTGGGAAGTATGAAGAAAGAGCAGAGACACGGCAAGGGAAAAAGCGTGCGGGGCATTACTCCGAAGCCTCGGTTTTCCGAACGACGATTGACCAGCCGGGCGGGTTTGATTCCGCTGAGTCGCTTCATCGATAAGCTTGGAATCGAGGAGATGATCGGACGGATGGTTACCGTGGTACGGGGCACAAATGCCAAGTATAGTCTGGGAATGATCTTCAAGGCGATCACGCTGGGTGTGGTTTCCGGTTGCCGTCATCTGTCGGATATAGTGCGACTGGGCATGGATGAGGCTTTGATGAAGACGCAAGGCTGGGAGAGTTTTCCGGTGGTGAGTTCCATCATTCGAGTATAGGAGCGTTTTGAGTTCCGCAACTGTATTGAGCTCAACGAGGTGCAGAAGAAGGTCCGTCAGAAAGTCTGGGACAAGAAGAGGTATGGACGGATCAACATGGACTTCGATTCCTCGGCCAAGAGTGCGTATGGCCACCAGGAAGGAGTGGCGAGAGGGCATAATACAGAGCGGTCGCATAAACCAATGCTCAACCCGATCTTTGCATTTGTTGCTCAGACTGGGGAATGCCTCAACGCTTGGCTCAGACCGGGCAACACGTTTAGTGCCAACGGTAGCGTAGAATTCTTGGAAGAATGCCTGGCGCTGCTTCCAAAATATGTCTGGAAAATCGTCGTCCGAGCGGATGCGGCCTTCTTCAGCACTGCGTTCATTTCGGCCCTGGAGATGCGACGCTGTGGGTATGCGATCAAAGTCAAAATTCGCGGCTGGAAAGAAATCTGTGCGAGGCAGACTTGGCGAAAGGTAGTGGGACGACAGGGAGTCTGGACTGCGGAGTTCTCCTATCAGATCCCTGGTTGGGTCAGACCCCGGCGCTTCGTAGCTGTTCGGCGCTTGGTCGATATACTGACGCCTGAGAAGGACGGAGTGTTGTTCGACATTCCTGAGTACAGCTATGGCCTTTGGGTAACCAATCTCGGCCTGACTCCCCTGAAGACCGAACAATTCTACAACAAGAGAGCCATTGCGGAGAATTTCATCGGAGCGGGAAAAAATCAGATGGCGTTCGGGTCCATGCTGGTTCACGAATTTTGGGCGAATCATGCACTTCTCCAGGCTGCGGTATTGGCTTACAACGTGATGATCTGGTTCCAGCGCATGGCGCTTGACCCTCATCGGTGGCGTGAGAGACCAAACACATTGAGGGGGTGGTTGGTCTACTTGGCTGCCAGGCTGCTTTTCACCGATGGTGAGTGGGTCTTGGCCTTGAGTGAAGGCTACCCGCATGCAGAGGAGTGGAACCGGATGGAAAGCCGTCTGGCCAGCCTTACTCTGTCGTAAAAATCGCCCCTTTCCGAGAAGGTCCAAATATGAAAGGGAGGAGTGCGCCTAAAAAACGCTTTTCCGAAGATCAATAACGCTTTTCCGTTGCTCCTATAGTCGCAGGTCACCAATCGTGGCACAACAAGCAGCCGTCGTAGCATGGAAAGGACCAAGTACGCCCGAAATTGCCACTCGAACACGTGCGAAATCGGCATATTTTGCCACTTGCAAAATTCAGGTTAAACGGTAGCCGGTTCGCCTTGGTTCATCACTCCTCCTGCCCATGTAAGTCCGTTGTTTTGGGCAATGCTTCCGGAGTTGTTCCAAGTGACGGTCTTCGACCATGAGATCTTCTCGGTGAGCCTCCAAGTAGAAGCCTACCTTGGCAACGGTGGTCCTGTTTCCCAGCATCAGTGCATACTCTTCCACCTCGTCAAGATCGAAGAATTCCACGGACTCAAGGGATTTCCATATCTCCTCCCATCCACCGCCAAGGTCGGGACGATCCATGAGGTCAACGAGCGTGCGCTCCAAGCTGGTGACTCTGACCGGTAGTCCCGCCCTATTCACATTTCTTACTCCGAAGAATTCCTGTCCTTTGTCTCTGAGTGCCTTCGGAAAGAGTACGCCCTGAAACGCATGTCCCCGAAACTCAATCGAGGAAGTCTTCCGGGGATGTCCGGTTAGGTAAAGGAATCGCTCGTGAACAGAGTGAGCCTTGCCGTGAAGTTCCAGTGCCGTATGATAGCCTAGCACAGCGTCTCGAGACATCCTGGAAGCCAAGAGATAGGCGTCCACGGGCGCATTCGCCGGACCACTTACGGGGGGAACAGATGCAAAAAGTCCTCTGGTTACCCGAATCACGTGACCAGCCTTGATATGATAATCGAGGAGATTGTCGCGGGTCTTCCGGCTCATTGAACCACGAGATTCAAGGAAACGGGCAAACTCATCGTAGGTGAAAACCGGATTTCTCGCGAAGAAAGTCGTCATTCCCATCTCTGGTCCTGGTTGTTCCCATTCACGATAACCCCCAATTAGTTTGGGGGTTCAGGTGCCTATAATCAACCGTTTTTTGTGAAAGTCAAGGATTCGAGACGCGGAGACCCTGAATCGAGGATTCTCGCAGTCGGACATCAAGCGGCTTCATCGGACTTTCTTTTTTCTACAGCATATCCTATGAGTCTTTCAAGCTCATGGAGGTGTTCTGCGAGGGTATGCAGTGCCTCTCCGATCCCGAATAGCCTTAGATCGTGAAAGAGTTGCACGTGGTAGGAGACGCCGTTACGGTGATTCTGTGATTTCTTGCCAAGAGGCGCTTTGAGCGGTACAATACTGGGGAGGTGAAATCATGAAGCTGAAAGTCATCATTCACGAAGCTGAAGAAGGGGGCTTCTGGGCGGAGGTTCCGGCGCTTCCTGGTTGTGTTACTGAAGGCGATACATGGGATGAACTTATGGACAATGTCCGCGAAGCGGCAGAAGGTTGGTTACTCGCATCTGAAGACCTGAAGACTACAAGTCATGACCGTATTGCGGAAATTGTGGTATGAAGACAATCTCCGGGAAGGAAGTTTGTAGGTTACTGGAGCGTAATGGGTGGTATTTGGTCAGAGTTCACGGAAGTCATCACCTCTACAATAAACCTGGGATATCTGGGGACATAGGATATCTGGGGACATACATTGTATTTCTTCCCAGTTGGACGCTTGCGAGGTCTTCCCGGTTTCCCTTTGCTCAGGTCCCGACCATTGATCTTCTCGACCTTTGCCACAAACGCCGCATCTCCGGCCGGTCTCCCGGTTCGTGTCCGTTTTCGGAGCGAGATAGATTGCCCGTCGTCCGCGGAGCGCAGAAATCTCTCCCAATCGGTGACAAGTACCGGCAGCGCTTTATCGGTTACGAGCGGATCATATTCGGCGATCCCCTCAGAATCATTCACGTCCATGGACCGGACACCACGCCGAGTGAAGTGGTGCGGATAACCGGGCACGACGATGCGCGACAGACGCGCCGTAGCGCAATTCTATCGCAGAGCATGCGACTAGTCTGAAAAATACTGTATTATGTCCCCGGCTTCCCGGGATTCCGCCGGATTCACGATTCGATTTTTGTGTCCGCAGATTCTCCGAGACTTCGGGCGGCCACGAACGCGATTACCGGGAAAAACGGTGTTGTGTCCTCGGCAAACGCGGAAACGGAACTTGACAGGTCCGGCAAAGGGTGGCTATCCTTGTTCCGTCGGCCATGTCGGGAGATCGGACGCGAGTAGGAATCCATGGCCGAGCACCGTCGATCCGGTCAAGGAGGCCAAGTGACCAAGACCGACATCTTGGAAGAGATCAAGAAACTGCCCCCGGAAGATGTCCTCAGCATCATCGAGGCCGCTTTACGCGGACTTCGTGAAGAGCTCGCACCAGCGAAACAGCTACTTCCGGAAATGGAACGAAAGCATCGGCTGGACAAGGCAGCCCGTGATCTTTATGACGATTATGCCACGGATACCGAATTGACCTGTTTCACCAGGCTGGACGCCGAGGACTTCCATGCGTAGAGGCGAAGTGTGGCTCATCAACCTAGACCCGACAATTGGAGCTGAAATAAGGAAGACCCGGCCCGCGGTGATTGTAAACGAGGATTCGATCGGCAGTCTCCCGCCAAAAATTGTTGTCCCTGTTACCGAATGGAAAGACCGCTACAATGTAGCGCCATGGATGGTTCGAGTGGAGCCGGACGCCGAGAACGGACTGGAGAAACCTTCGGCGGCGGATGCAAGAACGATCCCCCGAGCAAATGCCTGATCGACTGCTTGCCGGGGAATCGACTGCGGCAGCAAGACGGCGCTTACAAGGACACTGGTGTCCAAGACATGGCGAGGACTACTCGTCACGGAGCAAGCCCTCGAGAATATCAGACGTCAGGCCGCGTTCTTGAGCCTTGGCCCCGATGTCGTCCATGATTTCCGCCAGTGAAGCCGTCGGCATCTCGGCCAATTCACGCAGACGCAAGCGAAGGAGGATCTCAATCTTCTTGCGGTCTTCCGGTGATGCCGTGTGGTACACGCGTGCGGTCTCGGTATCTATGGGAATGGATATGAGAGTATCAGGCATTTGGGATTCCTGCTCCGGGTCGATAAGGTCCCTGTGGGCTTTCTCTCATTATAGCAAATATGACGGCTGCGAAGGTATATGGACACATGATAGTGATCGACATTCCGGAACAACCACTCGTGAAATCCGTGCCATATTCCACTCTATACTCCGCCTGCCGTTCAACATCAATTATAGTGTCGCTCCTTGAATACAGCGGACGCCTTCACGTTCGTCATTGCGAGCCGTAGGGGTAGGCCCCCGTGCCTACCCGGGCGGACATTCCGCGTTCTGCGCGGGACCCCTACAGCCTGGGAATGCCTATCCGCCGGGCTCTGCCCGGTCTTTGGCTCGGAGTCCGGGGGGCTTTCATGGTCAATTGTGATCCCCGAATCATGGGAGTTTAGGAAACAAAGCACTAAGTCCCCAAACCCAAGATACCGCCCAGAAAACGTTTGATCTCTTTGAGCCGTTGTGGGTCGGTAACGTGAGTCAATTGTTTTCGTCCGGGTTTGTAATCCAGGGCACCCATTTCGGTGAGAACGGCCAGAGCGTTGGATATCGGCACCGATCCAAGCGTCGGCGCGGGCCGTTGGCCGGCTTCAGGGAAGAGTTCCGCTGCTGTTTTCGCTATTCTCTTCGTGAATTCTTTCTGTGAAATGCCGGAGTCCTCCACTTCTTCTGCGGTGGCCGACACGAGATAGTAAATGGCGGGCAGATCGGAGATTGCCCCTCGATAACACTCCAACAGCCGGCCGTTGAAAGGTTCCGCACGTTCCGGTGCGGAGTCGTCCGACCGGCCGATCTTCCTGAGGAACCCAAGGGAACTCTCCACTAGTTCGTCATCATCGACCAGAGGGTTCCAGATCAATTCCTTGGACAGGAGTTCCTTCAGGAACTTGAAGTCTTCCCTCAGCCCCGGGGGAGGCTCGCCTCCCTGCGTTCTCCCTTTGAGAAGCAATCCCGCCGACAGGAACTCGGGCCACAAGAAGTTGATCAATGAATTCCTATAGAAATCCATGTTTGCCCTCTTCTGATCGTTTATCAGATACACGGGATCCCCATCCGTGCCGCCCAACTCGAAAAATCCCCTGGATTTGAACAGTACCAGGGCAGTGTGAGCCGCTTCCTGAACGTCGGCGGGGTTTCCGGCAAATTCAATTCCTTTCTTCATGAGACCGTCAACAAGATAGCCTACAGCTTCCATCAGGAACCTGTGCGGCACCTCACGCCGATCGGCACACGCTATGCCCGCGGAAACCAGTTCCACGGGCGTTACGACGCCGGCTCTCGCCACCGCGTGCATGAGGTAGTACGCAAAACCGTTGAGCAGTTTTCTGTTTTCCTCGATACTGGAAGAGTTGGTCGGCCCGGCAACGGCCTTGAACCGATTACAGAAATCCAGGTACGACACCGGCTCGTGGAATCGGACGTACGCTTTTCCGAAGCGCTTTTTCAGGATTTCCCTGGACTTGATGACCGCAAACATGGATTCCGCCTGCTTATCCTTGCCGGCAAGTTCCGTGAGGTACGACCTCTCCTCGGGTATTTGGTCGTAGTCCACGAAAGTCGGGACAAAGGTCAAGTCCTTGACCGAGCCCTCCTTGACGGTCTGCAGGAGAAACGCGAGCATCCCGACCCGGGGAGGGAGAAGCTTGCCGGTTCTGCTCCGGCCTCCCTCAATGTAGAAATTGATGTTGATCTTTTCCTTCACCAGCACTTTGAGATACGCGGCAAAGACGTGAGGATAGAGTCCCAGCCCCTTGAAAGTCCGCCGGATGAAAAACGCGCCTGCATTGCGGAGCAGAGGCCCGACGGGCCAGAATGAAAGGTTCTTTCCCGCGGCCATGTACGGAATGGCCATCTGATTAATGAACGATAGGTAACCGACGAGCAGATAGTCGAGATGGCTCTTGTGACAGGACACGTAGATCAACGAACCTTCCTGGTTCTTGGTCTTGAGTGCGGCGAACTGAGATTCACGCAGATCTATCCCGTCAAAGATCGTGGCAAACAACCATTTGAGGAGATAGTAGAGAAAATGGTGCACCTGGATCCGTTGATCGCCGGCGATTTCGTCGACAAAGGACTCGGCTTGTTTACGCACGGTTCTTTCAGAACCGGGATCCCTGGTCACCGCACGGTCCACGGCTCTCTTCAGACGGGGGTCCTGGAGTACGCGCTCCTTTATCTCCGTGCGGGAGAGTCTTTCCGGCCCCCTGTTGACCCTTATCCTTGCGTTGATGGATTCGATGAGATCCTTGCGCACCTCGAACGGGAGTTCCTCCCAAGACTTGTCGGAACCGAATTCCTCGAATTGCCCCACAAGATACACGGGTTCTCCTATCAGCAGTTCGGGGACCGTCCACTTCCTCAGGGCTATGAGAATTCTCTTGAGAGGCCCCGGCCGGTCAGGGTCGCCGAGAAAACTCTCCCGGAAGGGCCTAATGGTGCGCGGTTGACTCCTGTCGTATAAGATGGTCATGGGGACTATTGCGACCGATCCAGCCAGGCGGCCCTGAAGGTCCAGGAGTATTCTGATGGGGTCGACGTCCGGCTGAATGTACCGCTCCCGGGAGGTTTGCTCATCCACCAGGAACAGGACCGCGACGCCCCCCCGGGCGAGAATTTCCTGCACGATGTTCTCGTCGACGGTTTCTTGGCGGGAAAAATCGTGAAAGATGCTTGTAACACGGTTGCGCCACACCCGTGCCCATTTGAGCACCGACCCGGACTGCGCGGGCGAAACTCCGAATGCGAAAGAGGGAACAGGCAAACCGAGCTCCGCGAACTGTGTTCTGAGATAGTGCAGGTCGTAAACACTCCTGAATTTCATCGCATACACGAGCGGTCCCGCGTCGGCGAGACTTCTCAGCCTGTCCCGAACGAAATCGTCGATGACAACCCTCGAAGAGAGAACAGGCGAAAGTTTCCGCATGATCCAGGGAGGCTCCCGGTCGAGAACGCCCAAGACGTGGCTGTAACGGCCGGCGGTTAAGTAATCGGGAACGGTCTTAACTGCGGAGGGTTTTTTCATGGAAAGCGCTGCTGACCTCCTATGGTCTTGATCGTAGCCGGCCGGGTTGACCGGCGGCCTACGTGCCGAGTGCCGTTTCAAATACTTGGGAGATCCTCCCGGGAAGTCGAGCTTAGCCGTTCAGTCACCGCAATTGCGTGACATTTCGGGCGATTATTCCAGAGCCGGGCAGACGGGTCAAGGAGACTTTTCTTCATTGGAGATGAATACCACAGTTTTCAAAAAAGAAAGGTTCCAAAGACATGATTTTGTGGTAATGTACGCTTTTCTTTGGTGCGTGAAGAACATGACTATGAGCAGAAAACCGGTATTTGCCGCCTTGATCCTATGTGCTACCATAGTAAACGCGCTCGTCTGCGCTTCGGCAAGGGCAGAAGACTACCTGGATTACTATGAACAGGGGGAATTTGCCCTGAGAGTTCAGAAGTGGGATCGTGCCATAGATCTGTTCTCAAGATCGATTAAGGATAATCCGAAGTTCTTCATTGCCTACCACAATCGAGCCATTGCCTATTCCAAGAAGGGCGAGTACGACAAGAGCATAGGCGACCTGAAGAAGGCCGTACAACTCAATCCGGATTACCCCGACGCGTATGGCTTGATGGGACTCGTCTACGAGATCAAGGAAGACTACGCGGAGGCTCTGAAGGTCTACGAAACGGCATTGGCAAAGGAGAAACGGCCGCAGGTGAGAGAGGTCCTCAAGAAGTACATTGAGGACGTTCAGGGCAAACTAACGAAGAAATGAGCAGGTAGAGACAACGACGTGCTTCTCCAAGGTGGAGGCACGCCCGCAGGCGGAAGAGCCGAGAGCCTTACGAGGAACGCGTACCGCGCATCCTCATTCCCGTCGGATGGACAATACTCTTCAACACGCCGGCTTTTCCGAATTTGCGGGTTGTTTTTGCCGGGCGCTGATGATAACATTAACAAGATTATAAGATTTGTCCGGACATTCCCGGCAAACTTGAGATCAAGGAGGGCTTTCGTATGCCGACACTGGAAATCGAAGGGAGAACCTTTGAAGTCGATGAGGACGGGTTTCTTCAGGATCCGGATCTGTGGAACGAGGAAGTTGCCGCTCTTTTCGCAAAGACCGAGGGTATTCAGGAAATGACCGATGAACACTGGAAAGTGGTCCACTACCTGCGAAATTACTATCTGGAGTTCAACATTGCTCCGATGATCCGAAAGGTTTGCAAAGACACAGGATTCAAGCTCAAGAAGATCTACGAGCTCTTTCCGTCCGGTCCCGCAAAAGGCGCCTGTAAGGTTGCCGGGCTTCCTAAGCCGACAGGCTGCGTTTAGTATTCCGACGGCAATCCCCTGGAGTGCCTGCCGCCCATATCGGGGCGTTACACCTGGCAACAGGTCAAGCACTCCCGGGAGTCCCCCCCCCCATATCCACACACGGGCCGGAGTAACGGGAGACGAGGGCCTCCCTCCAACCCGGTGCGGCTGCTCTGCCGTCGGCTGAGCGATGCGCTCAAAGTGTACAGGTGCGTGCAGCCGACCCAGTCGCAGCACACCTCGCGGGCGCGTAAGGGTCCGTCACAGAATAACGCTTGCAGCTACGTCGTTCACCGAACGGTCGTTTCGACCCGGCTGAAGTACCGGGCTACTCTCAGTAGCCCCTCCGGGGCAAGCGATCTTGCACGTCCCGGAGGGACAGTATGATAGTAGACCGGTCTTTCAAGCCGGGATAGCAAGTCGGAAAGATGACGGGTTTATTTTGTGACAAACCCTAAGCATTCGCAGCGCATAAAGTCATCCGTCTTATGAATCAGGGCACGAACGCATGGTGGGGCGCCGGCGGATGAACGGTGCGTTCCTGCAGATTCCGCAGGATATTACGCGCAGTACGGAACCCGCCCCCTCCCCGCGGACGTCCATCCACATCAATCACTCAAGCCGGAGTTTTGGGATGCGGCGAAAATGCTTTGCCTCATTGCGCGCAGGTTCTGCTGGAGCTCGGCCAACCGTTCCTGCGTCTGCAATGCAGCTGATTGAGCCCGGGCATCCCGCGAAAGTTGCTCCGCCGAGCGCGCCAGAGTCACCAGTCTCCTTTGCAGCGAGTTCAATGCACGCCGGCAATTTATGATGTCCGTTTGCGGAACTCTGTTAATCTGGCCGGAGGGATCGGTCAGGACCACGTCGAGTGAAGCGGTGCTGATGCACAGGTTCAACTGCGTCAAGGCACGTTCAATCTCCGCCTGTTGCTGCGCGATGATCTGCTGTTTAATGGTGAACGTGTTCGGCGTACCGGTCGAGACATTTACGGGTGTTGCCGATGCAATGCCGCTCGACTGCGCCGTCCCCATTCCCGGCACGGCCGCCGTCACGGCGAGCACCAGGACAAAAATTCCGAACCTCATATCAATCTCCTCCGCCGGCCGGTTCACTGCCGCAGAATCCCCATGTTTCTTTCCAGCACCGCCTTATTGATCCTGTACCCCACCAGTGAAATGTAGTAATCACCTTCAGCCAGGGCCAGCTGCCGTTCGGCGTCCAGGACTTCCACATAGGTCGCCACCTGCTCCTTGTACCGTTCCTGATTGATCCTGAAATTCTCCCGCCGGTATTCAACGGCTTTCCCGTTATCCTTGATGTCGCTTTCCGAACGCGTCATGTCGAGATACGCGGTCTTGACCTGTTCCATTATCTGTTCCACGAGATATTCCCGAGCGATAAAGGATCGGGCCTGGCTTGCGCGTCTGTCCTTCACCGTGTCCCGCCGCCGGAACATGTCAAAGGTCCAGCTAAGGATCCCCTGAATACGCCAATCGTTCACCGCCTCATGGTCGAAGGTGTTCCAATCGTCGTTGAAGCGGGATCCGTTTGCCTGAACGGCTACGGAAGGCAACAGATCGGCTTTGGCTATGCCGACCAAGGTCATGGCCTGATCCACGGAGATGTTTGCCTGGGTAATCTCAATCCTGTTCGCGGCCGCAGTGGCATATATCCCGGGTATCCTGTACTGATTCTGGCGGTACTCGATGTCTTCCAGGACATCGACGGGAGTCTCTTGAGGGTACCGAAGCAAAAAATTCAGTGCAGCCGTGTACGTACCGATGTTGGTCAATGCCTGAGTTTTCTGCACTCGCGCTTGTGCCAGTTGGCCTTCGGTTGCCAGCACATCCACCTTGGGAACCACGCCTGCCTTGTAGAATTCCCGCGTCTGGTTCCTCAAAGCTTCGAGAGCCCGGATGGATCTGTCGGCAACGAGCAGCAACTTCTGTGCCTGTATGATTTGATAGTAGGCCTGGTAAACCTCGAGGATAAGATCCTGACGGCTGACTTCTACCTGAAGCGCCGAATAATCGACTCCCAGCTTTGCGTATTTGTAGTTGTTGAGCAGTCGGCCGCCCGTGTAAAGGGGCTGGGTAATGGTCGCGCTCATGGTAAAGCCGCGGTAGGGGTCTATTCTGTACGGATAGTCCGACACATTACCGAGGCTGTCGACTGCTGCTAGCCGGCGACTGTCGTGAGCGTACGCCAGCGCGGACACATTCGTAGACTGTTGGTATTTGTATCCCGTGGCAGAGTAGGTGATGTCTATTTCGGGAAAGAAATCGGAGTACGCCTCCCTGCGCTGGTACTCCTTTTCATCCACTTCGAGACGGGCATCGGCCATGGTTAAATTTCTTGCAACGGCTATTTGAACCGCCTGAGCCACGCTGAGCTTCGTAGGGCCGACCCTGCGTCCCTGTTTTCGGCTCCCGGCTCCGAACGCACCCACTTCCGGGAAGAGCATCAGAATGACAGCCGAAAGAGCAGCGACGCGCAACCACCTCGCCGATGACCTTGAAGGAACCATACCCTTAACCCTCCTCTATCAACACGGCCACAAAGCCTTGGACCGAAAACACAAAAAAATCATGGTTCCACGGCACGGGCAGGCGAGCCCGACTCTCCAACCGGGGCGCGGCACCGGTCCGTCCCTCGGACTTGTTGCGCCGGCTCAGCTGGGTTGGCCGTGGAAATCAAATCATCATCTTTGCAAACACCCTGGCATTACCGATAAGATTCTCTATGGAGATTCTTTCATTCGGTGCATGCGCCATCTGCAACTGCTTTTCCCATACGGCGGCCGGCAAACCTCTCCGGCGGAAAAAGGCGGCCACGGTTTGGCCGCCGATGCCGTGCGGCCTTGCCTGAACTCCGAGGACTTCCTGAATCGCTTGAGCCAAGGCCATTACCACGGGAGAATCCGACGGGGTGGGTGGTGCAGCTTCAGCCTTGTGGTGTTCTTCCACCCGTATCTCAACCCCGAATTTCCCGCAAATGCGGGCGGCCGTTTGTTCCATCACCGCCTTCACCCGCGACAGATCCACTTCGGGGAGTATCCGGCAGTCGAAATAGACCACGTCCTCTCCCGGGATCGTGTTCACGTTGGGAACATTTGCATCTTTTCTGGTCGGTTCGAAAGTGCTTACCGGAGGGTTGAAGAAAGGATTGTTCTCCGGGAAGGCTGCCGAGAGCGCGTTATCCAATTCCACGATGAGATGCGCGGCGGCCCGCAACGAGTTTGTCGCAGCATCCGGCCGGCTCGCGTGAGCCTGTTTGCCAAGCACCGTGAAACGGACTTGGAGAAGATGTTTTTCCGCGATTTCAATATGGTCGCCATCGTTGTTGCCGGCGTCGGGGACCAGGATCAAGTCATCCGGTTTGAACAGGTCGGGACGTTCCGTCAGGACATAATCCAGCCCGTAGAGGCTTCCGCATTCCTCGTCCGAAACAAGGGCGAGTCCCACGTTCAAAGCGAACCCGCAGGTCTCCTTCACGGCGCGCACGGCAAATATGCTTGCCGCGACTGCCTGTCCGTTATCTTCAACTCCTCGGCCGTAGAGGAATCCGTTTTCCACATGCGGCCGGAAGGGGTCATGCTCCCAGAGCTTCACTTCCCCCGGAGGAACGACGTCGATGTGTGAGAGGATCCACAGGGTCCGGGACGCGTCCCTGCCGTTGAACACGGCCAAGAGGTTCGGTCTGACTCCTTCAGGGACTCGCTCGTCGGG
>JAZDHD010000324.1:0-71472 GCA_043806215.1 Pseudomonadota bacterium
CCATTCTTGTTGTATTCGAATTTCGCCCATTACGTAATGCGGCCGTGGCCGGGACTTTGAGGTCTTGCTGCCGCCGTTGAGATAGACTCACCGGGCAGCGGGACCGAGGCGGCTCCGGATCCTGCCCGCCATGAGGTTCACCTCTTGAAGACCGCATCATGCGTGGTTAACAAGATACCGAACAATTGTCAATGCCTTCCACGGCCGGCGGCGGTTATACCGTCGTGTTAAACGACCGCCGATGCGCCTGCTGCGGCACGGAGCAGCGGTCCCCCCTCCTCGACGGTGCCGTCGGCAACGTGAATGAGCCGGTCTGCATACTCCGCATTGTGTCTACTGTGAGTAACCATCACGATGGTCTGCCCCTCGGAATTGAGCTTCTTGAGAAGCTTCATCACTTCCGCGGAGTTCTTTGAGTCCAGGTTTCCCGTGGGCTCGTCCGCGTACAGAATGGGCGGTTCGTTCACTACGGCTCTGGCAATGGCCACCCGCTCCTGTTCGCCGCCGGAAATCTGATTGGGGAGCCGGCGAGCCTTATCCTTCAGCCCGACCCTTTCCAGCGCGGATATGGCCAGATCTTTCTTCTCCGCCTCTGAATGGTGCGTCACCGCAAGGGGCAATTGAACGTTCTCCAATACATTGAGATAGGGCACCAGTTGAAACGATTGGAAGATGAAGCCCATGAACTCTCTCCTGAAGTCCGCGCGTTTATCCGGCTTGAGTTCATAGATGTCGATATTACCGATGAGAATCTCCCCGCGGCTGGGGCTGAGCAATCCGCCCAACATGGAGAGCAGCGTGCTCTTACCGGCTCCCGATTCTCCCATTATGGAAAGGAACTCTCCTTGCTCGATGGATAGATCGATGTGCCGGACAGCCGTAACCCGTCCTTCACCAGTTCCAAAATCTTTCGCTACGTTTATCGCTCTTATATAACTCATGACATACCTCCTTACAGGGTCCTCAGGGCCTCGCTGGGATCCATTCTCGATGCGGCCGTGGCCGGGTAAAAGGACGCGGCCAATCCGATCACGATGGAGAGGAAGACCGCCCCCGCCGCCACGACGGGATCCAATGAGAAGTGCGGCATCTTTTCGGTGAGGAACGACAGCAGAATACGGGTCGCCCCGATGCCGGCAAGGTACCCGGCGATCCCTGCAATGAGCGAGACCACGAAGGCCTCGAGGAGGATTATCTTCATGATGTGAGATCTCCGGAAACCGATCGCGCTGAAGATCCCGATTTCCCTGGTGCGTTCGGCCACGCTCCCCATCATGGTTACAAAGACCACCATGGAACCAACGAGCAGAATCAGAGCCGAAATGCCCAACGAAAACTTACGGAAGTTGTGCAAGGTGTCCATGCGGCCCTCGACCACCTGCTGAACCGCGGTGACCTTGGCCGCGGGTATGGCCGCGGAAATCTGGGCCACGATCTCTGTGATCGGGCAGTTCTTGCACAGTGCCGCCACTTCGACCATGCCCACTTTCCCTTGCTTATTGAAAAGCTGTTGGCTCACCGGAAGCGACATGAAGACGAGACCGTCGTCCTGGGAACCCGTGGGTTGCAGTACGCCGGCCACCTTGAAGGTCTTCCCCTTGATGTCCACAGTGGAGCCCGGGTTAACCCGGAACCTTTCCGCCGCCTCTTTTCCCATGAGGACTTCATCCTCTGCCTTGGGCCCTTGCCCCGTGATTCTCCACCACTTCTTCATGGCCAGTTCGGGGCCGAAATCCACTCCCACAACCAGCGCCTTGTTTCCCTGATTCTCGAAGACGCCGAACACCTTGGGGCTGACGTAGCGGATGTTTTCCGAGTTCTTGATGGTCTTGATCTTTGCCGAGTCCTCCTCGGAGATTTCTTTCAGATCGAAGGAAAGTCCGCCCAGGTTCAGGCCGCCGTACGTCAGGGACAGACCTTCGGACCGCGGGGTGATGATGATGTTGGCTCCGAACTCGTCCATCTTATGAGCGATATCCTCCTCCAGAATGCGGGTCGTCGTCATCAACGCGACCACGGAAGCCACGCCGACCAACAGACCCGTTACCAGAAAGAACACCTTCGCTTTCCTGCGCCTCAAATTGTTTACGGCTATATCGCGTAGTTTCATGAGTATCCCCCCCCTTATTGGAAAAATCCTTGACCCGACAGCACGTCCTGCTGAGCGATGATCAGGTTGTCGCCTTGGAGCGTCCGTTTGAGCGGCGACGGATTGCATCCGCCTTTGACCTCGTTCACTTTGTCGGTGCGGAACTTCAGCCCACAGTTGATGCACACCATGAAGTCGCCCTGTTGGGCATATCCCTTCTTATGTTTCCAGCAGACATCACACGCGTCGAAGGCCGCCCTGATATTGCCGTCACTGCTCTTCACAACGAAGAACCGCACCCATTGATTCGGCGAGTGCTTGTACACGAAGTGCTTCGCTTGACCGTCTGCAAATGCCGCTTGAGGGAAGGTGAAGACGCCGTTTTGCGGCTTCACTTCGACCGCAGGTACCGTAAAATTCCAGGCGGCATCGGCGTTGCCCGCCCAAAGTACACCCGCGCAAGCAATCGCCACCGCTGCGACCGTGAAGACGAATACTCTGTTCTTTCCATATATGTTGTTCATTTCGCTTATCCTTTGATTCTTGTTTTGTTGTCGGATTCCAAATTCGGGACCCGGAGGTTCTTGATTCGGCCGGTTTCGGCTCAATAAAGTCATTGGGTCAGCAGCCTCTTCAGATCGGTCTCGGAACCGATCATCCGCGGCCAGAATGTGTTCCATTCGCTCTGTCCAACAGAAGCATGCACCTTCTCCTTGAGCTTCTCATCCACGATGCGCACATTGGAATCCCGGAAGAGAGTGCCGATCCGCTCCATGGCCTTATGTTTCTTGGCTTCGGGCGTGTTGGTTCCGTCCAGTACGTGGTCTTCGACAAATCGACGGATGCCCAGCCGCTGCCCTACGATTTGATTGAACTTCTCGGGGGAACCGTACCAGGTCCGTATCCAGGACAGGAAGTCTTCCTTGGAACCGCCGCGGCTCTTGAAGATCCTTTCAACCTCCTGGTCCACCTCGAAGGGCTGAACCACTACGGTCTCCTTGTCGGCAGCCTGAAGCACGATTTCCTTGCCGATGACCGAAAACAAGGCGGCAGCCGTTTCCTGCGGCTTCACATCCTTGTCGGCAACATTGAAGGGCACCTTGAGTTCCTTCTGAAAAATCGGTTTGCCATTGACCACGGCGGCTATGCTCTCATCGATGACTCCTCCGTCGGGACCGAACAGTCCCTCTAATTTGACGGGGTATCCGGCATTTGCGATGGCGGATTGGATTGCCTCGGCACCCGTCCGCCTCTCCCGGAATTGGACCGTTACGTCCTTGGCGGCCAGGCTGACATCGGCCCGGATCACTCCGGGAAGCTTGCCGGTAACTTCCTTAACCGTCACCACGCATGCCGGGCAATTCATCTTGTCCACCACGAAACGGGACGCAACGACATCCCCCGTCACCATCCTGTAAGCACCGTAAACTCCGCCCGAAAGGGCGAGCAATATCACCAGGGCGCCGATTCCCTTCTTCATTTTCCCCAAGGAGGCCTTGCGTTCGGCCTGTTCCAGGGTAACCATGGTTATTTGTTTCATTTGTCGCTTATCGGACATACGTCTGCTCCTCTCGTGCCGGAGCTCGCCCGACACGATCTTTTCATATCGTGATGGCGGGTCCGGCCGGCCTCAACCGCTCGGGACGAAGATTGGGGTCTCATACTCGATGCCGGCCCGATCTGCGATTCCGGCAGACCAAACGCAGCCGACACCCTATCTCGTCGATCCTTTTACCGATACTTATTTCGAAACACGGCGGTGTGCGCGCGCAGCGCAAAGGCGGGGCTCAAATCAGAAGGGTACACGTCTTGAGCAGGACCACATTCTTGGGTATGTAAATGCCGGGTCCAACATGGATAATATGCCGACCGGGCACCGCGGGCAAGGAAAGGCCGACGCTTGCCTCATCGACGGCAGGCGTTCTCACGGCTGTTTGTCCCACCGAATACCCGGACAGCGTCACCAACTGCATCTGTTCCAGGCATCGGCACTTCCCGCAGTTGTTCTGCAGACCGATCTGCCGAGAACAACAAGTCGGTTGATCAATCTGTTCAACAGGCAGACTTTCGGAACAACAGGATCCCTGTCGAGGCGTTTGCGGCAAAACGGGCGAGATCGCCTTGTGCACGGGGCAACAGGTCGGCGCTCCTCGAGCAGCCGGCTTGTCGCCTTCAAACTTGCAGCAGCAAGGCAGTAGGGATGCAGGCAGGACGGTGACTCCTACCATTGAGATGCATACCATAAGAATGAGTGAACGCTTGAGCATGACAACCCGTTTGCGCATTGGAGTTTCCTACTAACGAAGTCTATCTACTTTTCGGACAATGTCAAGTTATTTGATCAAGTTTTGGTCGTCTTCCCTTAATGCGGCATTTCATAAGTTCGCTTACATGACAATACGACCCGGGAGACAAAACCCCGCGAAAAAAGTCGAGCGACTCCCGATCTCAAGAGCAGGGCTCGAACAGTCTTCGACAGATCTCCGTGCACGGAGATCTGTTGTTCAGGACCTCCACAATGGGCACGCGGGGAAGCAAGTTACCGAAAGGAAGTGCATCCCACGGAGAATTGCTTGATTTATCGCCGCTCATTGCCGTATCCTCCGGCAGGTATGGAATTCGGTATGACGAAAGAGGTAAACATGGGCTGCGCTGCGCCACACCCTTTCCATTGGGCGGATCTCAGGAGTTGCCCGGCCGACCGGGTGATTGCACGGGAAGGGGTCAAAGTGTCGAAGGACGGCAAGGGTTACGAACTTGCCTTTTTGAACGCGGTGTACGAGATAGATCCGGTTGACGAACGTATCGGGGAGATCTCCCCCCAGCCTTCTCGGGATTTGACGGAGATGTTTCAAATCCTGCTCATACAGTATCTGCTTGCCCCCATGGGAGGCCCGATTGACGGCAACGAGATCAGCGAAAAGGATTGCCCCGGCGGCGTTACCTTTTTTCAGGGACCCCACGCGCTGTACGTGAGCCCCATAGCCAAGCTCTACGGACGAAATCCTGATGCTTTCGAGAAGCGGGGCCGGGAACTGAACGCACAGTTTGCTTCTCATGGCGACGCGGCCATACGCTTTCTCCCGTTCCCGGAAATCCCCGTTACCTATGTGTTGTGGACCGCGGACGACGAGTTCCCCGCGTCCGTATCCGTTCTGTTCGATAGCTCAATCAACCGGTGGTTCGAACTGGACATGATATTCAGCCTGGTGTGGGTTCTCACGGAGAGGATTGTCGAGGAAAGCGGCGTCTGAATAGACGTCTCCATTGTGAATGCGTCCGCGTGCGCCGTCCCTTGGGGACGGAAATCGTGTTCGCTTTATCCCGTTCTTCCGGGGGATGAATCCCCCGGCTAAATTCCCGGGTGCCTTCGGCACACTAAGTGCTCCGCGGCGTAAATACGGTCGCACAACCTGAGCCCCGGAAGATGACGGGCAGGGACGCCCGTCCCACGAAACAGGTCTAAGGCTTCATGATAGTCCTTCGTGGCCCGGGCCTCCGTGCCCGGATCTTGTCCTTGCCGGCAGCGAGACGAAAATGTGCGACCGTATTTGTGCCAGAGAACACTAAGATCGCTGCATCTCTACCCCGAAAACGGTGTGCATGCCTCCATTCGTGTGCCGGCTGAAGTACGGGTCGGCAGCCGGAATCCTTAAGTTAACGGTTATGGGCCTACGCCGGGAAGACGGCTCAGGTCTTCTCTCGAAACTCTTCTCTGGGGGGATTGCTTGCTCGCCTTCCTCCTCTTACGGGGGACTCGAACCGACCGGCAATTCGGCCGGACACGGGGTGCGGCCTGCCGTCATGCTGCGTTGGAGAAAACGGTTTCGCCATTGACTTGTCGGGGGCGCGGTTATATACTCCTACTATGTATATGTATCTTGGAGGAGCATCTCATGGCACTCTGTGGTGACGATCACAAGAAACTCATCGGCAGGATCAATCGCATTGACGGCCAGGTCAATGGCATACGGAAGATGGTGGAGGACGACCGCGACTGCATGGAAGTCCTGAAGCAAATCGCCGCCGCGGTCGGTGCCATGAGGTCGTTGGGCATGGTCCTGCTGGAGGATCACTTGAAAGGGTGCGTGTCCCGAGCAATTCGGGAAGAAACGGATCACGAAAAGCTGATCCGGGAAGTCACCGATATATTTTTCAAATTCACCAAATAGGAGTCGATATGATCGGACGCTTCGGACGGATCGACATCTACCGTGAACTGACGCGGTCCAGGGACATCTACCGCATTGGACTGGGTGGGCTGGCGGGCCTGGCAGGATACCTGTGGGACGCGGGAAACGAAGGGCAATCAATTGTGGGATCGGGCCTTGTGTTTGCCTCCCTGGCGATAAACGGGTTGCCCATTGTGTGGGGAGCCATAAAGGGACTTGTTCAAAGGCGGGTCAACGTGGATGAGCTCGTCGCGTTGGCGCTCATCGCCGCCGTCCTGCTGGGCGAATACTACACCGCGGTGGTGGTGGCTTTCGTCATGGTCCTTGGATCCCTCATCGAGGAAATCACCGCCGGCGCCGCCCGTAAGGCAATCACGGCTCTCATGAGCATATCCCCCGATACGGCAAATGTCCTTGTCAACGGCAACGTGAAAACCGTTCCCATAGAAGACGTGAAGGTCGGCGACGTCCTCGTCGTGAGACCGGGTGACCGGATTCCCGTCGATGCGACGGTTCTCAGGGGAGTCAGTTCGGTAGACGAATCATCCATGACCGGTGAGCCCATTCCCAAGGAAAAAGTCTCGGGTGACGCGGTCTATGCCGGGACATTGAATCAGAACGGCGTCATCGAGATTGAGGCAAAACTTCTCGGAGAGGACACGACCCTCGGCAAGGTCATCAAATTGGTTTCCGCTGCGGAGGAATACAAACCGCAGGCCGTGAGTCTGATCGACCGGTACGCCGCCTGGTTCACCCCGACAATTCTCTTGTGCGCGGGAATCGCGTGGTGGCTCACCGGCGACGCGGCCAGGGCCGTAACGGTTCTCATCGTCGGCTGTCCCTGTGCCCTGATACTGGCGGCTCCTACGGCTATTGTGGCTGCGGTGGGACGTGCCGCGGGATCGGGTATTCTGATCAAAGGCGGCCGGTTTCTGGAAGAGGCCGGACGGACGGATGTCGTACTGTTCGACAAGACCGGAACATTGACCGAGGGCCGGCCCCGCATCGGCCGGATCGTCGCGGCCGACGGAACGGACGAAAACAGAGTTCTTGCGTGCGCGGCGTCCGTCGAGCAGGACAGTCCCCATCCCTTTGCCCGTGCGGTGCTCAAGGCGGCCTATTACGCGAAGGTGACTCTTTCCCGGGTGGAGGAAATGGTGACGGAGGTCGGCGTGGGAGTAAGAGCCTGCGTCAACGGCAAGATGGTTGAAGTGGGAAGTGCCTCCATCGGAGCAGGCGGTGTGAATCTGCCCGAGGCATTCCGGAAGCAGGTCGAAGGGTTCAAGGAAAACGGTGAGACGCCTCTGGTGATTTACGAGGACAGAAGGCCCCTCGGCATCATATCCGTTTCGGATCCGGTGCGCGCTTCGGCCAAGGAGACCGTCGGCAGGCTGAAGGCCTTGGGCATCGGAAGAGTGGGCATGCTCTCCGGGGACCATGCGAAGTCGGTTCAGCTCACGGCACGCGAGGTCGGCGTGACGGACGCGTGGCCCGAACAGATGCCTCAGGACAAGCTCGAAAGAATCCGGAACTTTCAGAACCAAGGGAAGGTGGTTCTGTTCGTGGGGGACGGAATCAATGACGCACCCGCACTGGCCGCAGCCAATGTGGGCGTCGCCATGGGTGCCGCCGGGACCGCAGTGGCCTTGGAAACCGCCGATGTGGCTCTCATGAACGACGATATTTCCGGAATCCCTTTTCTCATCGTCCTGGGAAGAAGGACGCTCAAAATCATCAAATGGAATATCGCCTTCGGGCTTATCTTCAATGCGGCGGCAGTCCTGGCGGGCGGATGGGGACTCATCTCCCCTGTGATTGGAGCAATCGTTCACAACATCGGTTCGGTTCTTGTGGTGATGTCTTCAGCGAGTATCGCGTTCATGTCCATGGATCAATAACCGGCAAGCGCAGCGCGCCGGCCCTTGAAAGGGGCCATGAAAGGGTGCGCGGGAATCCCGCGGACAGCGGAAGGCGGTTTTTCGGTTGACCGGGAGAAACCGGATGGGGTATAAGGCCCATAATGGTCATCTCATGACGCCGGGGGGAAGGGGGATCGAAGTACTGTGGCTCGACGTTCAGGAGGGGGCTCCAAACGCGCTTTGGGCAGGCGACAAGACACTCCGTCGCTGGCCGGTTATGTAACTCTTTAGGGCCGGCAACGCTTTGGGGGAAAAGAAGGGGGGAAAGGTCATGGATGTTTCGATACGGTGGCTTCCCGCGGCGGTATGCGTCTCGGGGATTTTCGCAGTTTCTCACATCGTGAGGCCCGAAGAGATCGCTCCATGGTGTTCCGGGGAACAGAAGGAATTTCTCTGTCACCTGGGACTCTACGCTCTTCTGGGTTTTTTTACGGCCTGGTGGTTGTCGGGTAAGAGCACACGCGGTTACGTAAACGTTTTTGTCCTGACCGTAACGGCATGCGTCTTCCTGGGGATTTGCGATGAAGTGTGTCAAATGTTTGTGCAAACGCGGTCTTCGTCGGTGCATGACGTGGGGCTGGACCTTTTGGGGGGCACTGTGGGGGCGCTTACCCACGGCACCGTGCTCGGTCCGGAGCAACCAAGGTTGCAGCCGTTACGTCTGCTGAAGGGTGGGATTAATGGGAGAGGAGCAGCCGAATTGGCACCACCCAAGAGAAAGATTCCGTTCCGGGAGTTCGTGGCCGATTTTCAGGCAGGCATGACCGATACGGAGCTGATCGACAAGTACCGGATATCGCCGAATCAGTTGAAATCCATATTCAAGCGTCTCCTGGATCGTCGGATTATTGACCCCGTGGCATTCGAAGCGTGGCAGATATTCGGAAACTCCCATGTGCCTCTGGATGTCCGGAAGCATCCGAGAATTGCCTTGGCAAGCCGTCCTCCCATCTATGAGGCCGAGAACCCGGACAACCGGGGCGTTATCATCAATGTCTCGGCACACGGACTGGCCGTACGCGGACTAAGGACACGAGTCGATGAGATGATGACCCTGATCGTTCCCAGAACCCGAGTGAGCCCCTTTGGTCCCATCACGATCGACGTGAGATGTCGTTGGACGGAAACCGGGGCGAGTCATGGGCGTCCCGTGGGAGGATTCTACGTCGTGGTGTCGGGAGGGGCGAACTGGGATTCGATCTGTAGGCTGCTCGCGTCGTACGGAACCGTTCAGGCTTGAGTTTCGGTCATGTTCACGGTTTTTTTCGGTATTGCGTATCGAGGGTAGTGCCTGCTATACTGCTCCACGGCAATACGGTGTCGTATTCATGAACGGCGGGCGATGCGGATGCAGCTCGTACGCGCAGACCGACAACGCCTCTTGGATGTGACGACTCCGAACTTGGTGCGGGGAACCGTCCCGTGGAACGCGGGATCGGCGGTTCCTCTTTTCGAAAACCCCGGTTTGAGACGTCGACGGATGCGGTTCATCCCGCTTGCCCGGATTCACCACGTCCAAGGCCGGCCAAGACGCGCCACCGTATGCACCTGAAAGCCCTCTCCTTTCTCGTAGGGGTAGGCCCCCGTGCCTACCCGGGCGGCTTTCATGGTCAGTTGTGATCCCCGAATCATAGGGGTTCGGGAATCGAATTACTATAGGCATCGTTTTGCCCGCTCTACACTCGGAACGGAAGACCGTGGAATGTCGTTCGGAGCGGCGGCGGAATCCGCCGTTCTTAACACCAGTAATCATTGGCGACCGACAGGAAGGTGCCGCGTAATGGAAGCCCGTCGCCCCACAGGGTTGAACCAGTACCCGCAATTGATGAAAGAGTGGGTCCAAGAGAAGAATGGAGACCTCACTCCGGACGACGTTACTCCGGGGAGCAATAAGGAAGTCTGGTGGAAGGGTGAATGCGGCCACGAGTGGAAGACCGCCGTGAAAATACGTACGGGAGGTTCCGGCTGTCCCATCTGCGCCCGGATCTGGGCTACACCGGAGAATAACCTACAGGCCAAGTTTCCCGAAATCGCCAAAGAGTGGCACCCTGAGAAGAACGGGGACCTTACCCCGGAGGGCATTACGCCGGGAAGCGGCAGGAAATTCTGGTGGAAGTGCGAACTCGGGCATGAATGGCAGGCACGCATTACCAATCGTGTGCTGCACGGGACCCGCTGTCCGGTCTGTGCCGGAAAGAGGCCCATTGAGGAGGTCAATCTGCGTCTCCGGCACCCGGACATCGCAGACCAGTGGCATCCCGAAAAGAATGGAGACCTTAATCCGGAAGATGTCAGCCGGGGGAGCCACAAGATCGTCTGGTGGAAGTGTGAATTCGGGCATGAATGGCAGGCGGGGATACGGAGCCGAGCAGAGTATGGAACCGGCTGCCCGGTCTGCCGCGATACGGGAACCGGTCCGGGACACAAGCTGTCCAACTATCCCGAGTTGGCCCGGGAGTGGCATCCCACAAGAAACGGCGCTCTCACTCCGGCGGATGTCTCGTTCGGAAGCGGCAGGAAAGTGTGGTGGAAGGGTGCATGCGGCCACGAGTGGATAACTTCCGTGGGAACCCGTACGGGTGGTTCCGGCTGTCCCATCTGCGCCCGGATCTGGGCAACTCCGGAGAACAACCTGCGGGTCCATTTCCCGGAGATCGCAGACCAGTGGCATCCCGAAAAGAATGGAGACCTTACCCCGGAGCACATCACACCGGGAAGCGGTAAGAGAATCTGGTGGAAGTGCGAACTCGGGCATGAATGGCAGGCGCGCATCACCAATCGTGTGCTGCACGGGACCCGCTGTCCGGTCTGTGCCGGAAAGAGGCCCATTGAGGAGGTCAATCTGCGTCTCCGGCACCCGGAGATCGCAGATCAGTGGCATCCCCAAAAGAATGGAGACCTTAATCCGGAAGACGTCAGCCGGGGGAGCCACAAGATCGTCTGGTGGAAGTGTGAATTCGGGCATGAATGGCAGGCGGAGATACGGAGCCGCACAGAGTATGGAACCGGCTGCCCGACCTGCCGCGGTCAGGGAACCGGTCCGGGACACAATCTTTCCAACTATCCCGAGTTGGTACGGGAATGGCATACGGAAAGGAACGGAGACCTCACCCCGGAGGACGTTTCGTACGGGAGCAATCTCAAGGTTTGGTGGAAGGGTGCATGCGGCCACGAATGGATGACTTCCGTGAGTACCCGTACCGGTGGTTCCGGCTGTCCTATCTGCGCCCGGACCTGGGCAACATCGGAGAAAAACCTGCGTACCCTGTTTCCGGAAACCGCGAAACAGTGGCATACGGAAAAGAATGGAGACCTCACCCCGGAAGACGTCACGCCGGGAAGCGGTAAGAAGGTTTGGTGGAGGTGTGAGCACGGTCACGAATGGGAAGCCCAGATTTCCAATCGCATTTTGGGGACAGGTTGCCCGTACTGTGCGGGCAAGAGAATCGGTTTCTTTCACGAAGCCTCCAACTACGACGTGTTGATCCGGGAGTGGCATCCGGAAAAGAATGGAGATCTCGACCCGAAGTCCCTTACCAAGGGGAGCCACAAGAGAGTATGGTGGAAGGGGGCGTGCGGGCATGAATGGGAGGCCGTGCTGCGGGAGCGCGTCATTCAAGGAACCGGTTGCCCATATTGCAGCGGTCACAGGGCCTGTCCGGAGAACTGTCTATCCAATTATCCCGATTTGGTGGAAGAGTGGCATTGGGAAAAGAACGGCATCCTCACCCCTGATGACGTCACTCCGGGGAGCCACAGGAAAGTGTGGTGGATGGGTAAGTGCGGGCACGAATGGAAGTCCGAAGTAAAATCCCGCACGGGAGGCGCCGGTTGCCCGGTTTGCGCCCAGATTTGGGCAACGCCTGAAAACAATCTGCGCGTTCTGTACCCTGAAATTGCCAAAGAGTGGCATACGGAAAAGAATGGAGAGCTCACCCCTGAAATTGTTGCCCCGCGAAGCAGCAAGAAAGTCTGGTGGAGGTGTGAGCGCGGTCACGAATGGGAAGCTTCGGTGGGCAACCGCACTTCGGGAACCGGTTGCCCCTATTGTTCCGGCCGGAGGGCCTCCCCCGAGAACAACCTTTCCAACTATCCCGCCTTGGCTTGCGAGTGGCATCCGAAGAGAAATGGAAGCCTCCTCCCGGAGCACGTCACCCCGGGGAGCAGGACGGAAGTCTGGTGGAAGGGGGAATGCGGTCATGAATGGAAGGCGGCAGTGCGCGACCGTACAGGCGGGGCCGACTGTCCGGTGTGTGCAAGGCGGCGGGCAACCCCGGACGACAATCTCCTTGTCCGGCGTCCGGACATCGCTGCGCAGTGGCATCCGGAGAGGAACGAAGAACTTACCCCCAAGGACGTAACTCCGGTGAGCAGAAAGCTCATCTGGTGGTTGTGCGAAAAGGGTCATGTGTGGCAGGCCGATGTATTGAGCCGCACCTATGGGCAATCCGATTGCCCCTACTGTGCTCGAGGGATACCCGCCCCTGAGGTTTGGCTTGACCTCGTTCCCGCGGCGGCGGACAAACTGCATGCCCGGGAGATCAACGACCTCACGCCCGAAAAGGTCGCTCCACCGAGAGCCAAGAAGGCCTCGCAGAAGGGCGCACGCTTGAGCGGACCGAAACCCCGGGCGGGTTCCGGCAAGACCTGGGTCCGCCGCAATGCTCCACTGGAGAACACGCTGCGCGCCCGGTTTCCGGAACTCGCAAAGGAATGGCACTCGGAGAGAAATGGAAAACTCACCCCTGGGGACGTTGCTCCGGAGAGCAAAAAGGAAGTCTGGTGGAAGTGTAAACATGGTCATCTTTGGCGGGAGACGGTATTGAGCCGTACGGCATCCGGGAACGGTTGCCCGTACTGCGAACGTGGTTTGGCCGGCCCTGAAGCCGGTCTTGCCGTTAAGCCGGAGCCTGTCGAGGAACGGAAGCCCCTCTCCCCCTCCCGCGAGACAAAGCCCGTTGTGCAGGAACCGGAGGATTACCATCTGCGTGCAGTGTACCCGGAAATTGCTGCGGAATGGCATCCCGAAAAGAATGGAGACCTTTACCCCGAAGACCTTGTTCCGGGAAGCGGCAAGAAGGTGTGGTGGAAGGGAGAATGCGGCCATGAGTGGGAGGCGGCGGTGCGGGACCGGACCCTCTCGGGAGCCGGCTGCCCCCACTGTGCCCAAAAGGGAGCCGGCTCCAAACGCGGACTCCCCAAGCACAGCCCGTCGGTCCGCCGATAGCACGCGGGAAGGAATGGAAGACTCAACCACCGGAAAATAGTCTCCGTCGAACACCAATGCTTTTTCGGATCTGGTGTGTAGTGGCAGCCGGTTGTGCCGGGTCTCCCTCAGCTTGTTTCACCGGCTCCCGCCCGTGTCGTCACGTTCTTGGAGCACTTGTCGTACAGCACCCAGACCATTGAGAGCCGATGGAAAGCCTGAGTAAACGGCCATGTGGTTCATGATCTCAACGAGTTGTTGTTTCGTGCAGCCCACGTTCAGTGCGGCATGGAGGTGGACTTTCAACTGAGGCTCCATTGTTCCTTTGGAAACGCATACCGCGATCATGGCAATTTCCTTGTGTTGAGGACTGAGAATGTCTCTGGAAAAGATGTCGCCATACGAAAAGTCGATGATGAAATACCCCATGTCCGGCGCAATATCCGAGAGGCTTTCGATCACCCGCTTTCCCGCATCCTTGCTGGTGAGGTTCAACGCTTCAAGGCCTCGTTCCCGACGAGTGCCGTCCCCGGCACGATCCGACATGCCGTGCCCAATGGAAACATCCTTTGCCTGAAATACCTCTCTTGCTGCGCTAATGCCATTAAGTCCGCTCGGAAAGCCGGCAAACACGGTGGTCACATACATGACTTCGACGATCTCATTTGGCGTCACACCAATATTGAGAGCAGCGCGAATATGGAATTTGAGCTGGGGCTCGGCATTTCCCATAGCAGTCAGAGCTGCTATCGTAGCAATTTGCCTTGATTTGGGATCCAGAGCGCGCTGGCTGTAGACATCGCCGTACGCGAACTCGACGATGAAACGTCCCATCTCAGGTGAAATATCGTTCAGATTGTCAAGTACCGCTTGGGCGGCCGCTGAATCGAGGGCTTTAAGGGCGGCGATACCCCTCTCATAACGGTCATTGCGGTCTTTCGATTTCATGCTGTCCTCCGCGCAGGTCGGGGAACTCGGAGCTGAGGCGGCTGCAATGCAAATACCGAATAGGATGGCCGGGATCCTCGTGGTGCGCATAACGGATCTCCTCGTTTCTTGAGTTCGGATCTGATTCTTTGCTGCACGGCGGCGCCCCACATGGGTGGACGGGCACTGTTTGTGATGTGCAGCGCTTGTCTCGGCAGAAAGGTAGCAGTTATGGTACATATGTCCAATATATCTTTCATACCCAGTCAATATGTTGTATGTATGGATTATGGAAATGAGACACTTAAGATACTTCGTCGCAGTTGCCGAAGAGTTGCACTTCGGTCGTGCCGCCCGGCGTCTTCACATCTGTCAGCCTCCTTTGAGCCAACAGATCAAGGACGTAGAAAGGGAGTTGGGCGTTCTTCTCTTTCACCGCACTCATAAGAAGATCTCGCTCACTGAAGCAGGAACAGCCTTTCTTGAAGACGCCAGGGAAATACTCCGGCGGGTGAACGTGGCAGCCGAGCGAGTTCGGGGAGTGGCCGCCGGGATCTTGGGTCGCATCTCGATGGGCTTCGTCCTTCCGGCGATGGATACGTTTCTTCCCAACGCAATTCGTGAATTCCGTTCACAGAATCCGGGTATTGAGATGGAATTGCACGAACTGGGTACGTTGGCGCAGTTGGATGCCCTTAGGACGGGTCGGATCCAAGTTGGGGTTGTAAGACTGTTCCAGCAAGAGACGGCGGGACTTGTTGTTGAGACAATCGCCGAGGAGCCTTACATACTGGCGCTTCCGGCCAAGCACCCCCTTGTATCGCTTAAAGCAGTGCCTTTGGCCGCACTGGATGGGGAGCGGCTCATCTTCTTTCCTCGCCGAACCCACCCGAGATTGTATGATAGGATTCTGGCGTGCTGCAGTGCCGTAGGATGCACTCCCAGGATTTCGCAAGAGACTACTACAAAAACTACTGCGATTGCCCTGGCGGCAGCGGGAATCGGTGTGACGCTTGTTCCTGAATCCTCGAAAAAGCAGCGAAGATCCGGGGTGGTTTACAGACCGATTGAAGGCGATCTTCCCATGGTCGAGCTCGTCTTGATACGCAGGAAAGGCTTTGAATCACCATCCCTGCAGAAGCTGACCGACACCGTACTGACCATGAGACCTTCGCAAAAGGCTCCGTGAAGCGCAGCATGATGTACCATCGAACTTCACGGGAGATCACGAGGCCGAGTGACTGTTCGACCGGACAAATCTCACTCGGATCGGGGGTCCCATTTCGTGCCTGCCGGGTCGGGGGGATGGCCCCGATATCAGGATGCCTCCGAGACCACGGGAATACATTTCTCAGTCTTTTTGCTTCGTCAACGCGGCCCTCGCAGGACGCGGAGTGATCTTCTCCTCATTTCATGAGATTCACCACGGCTCTTCTTTGTGCTTGCCGGCCGGTATCATATCAATCCTCTTGTCCAAGTCTTCCAGCGGGATCTCCGCGGCACTCCGTTCCAGGCCGTCGAGTCCTTCCACTCTCCAGCCTGCATACCCCATATCCGTCTCCTGATTTCCCAGGGGCCACCCCTCGTGAGCATAGATCAATCCCGTCCGTTCCAGCGCTTCGAGCAGATCTCTCCGCTCACGAGCCAGGACCTGAAGACGCTTCTTTTTGTACGGCTTGACCTTTGCCACTTCCAAGACGATCCCGGCAAGCTCCGCAATGCGCTCATTTTCCGAAGCCGAGAGGATCTGCAACCTCTCGACGTTCTTGTCCGAAATGTGCCTTTGTTCCATGTACCCGAAGATCTCGTCTTCCTGTTCGACTGCCTCTCTCTCCTCCTTCGGCAAGCGGGCACAATCCTTACACACATGGTCCCTGTGGCCTTTACCGGAGAACTTCTCGTTCGCCCTTTCACGTCCGCAAATCCTACAATAACGGCCCACAAGCACTCCTCTGGTCCCTTAGCGATGTGTGGCATAAATGCGGTGGCGTATTCCTGCGAGCGCTCGGTAGCGTCCCGGCGTCTCTGCCGGGCGTTCGCGCAGAAAAGACCTACCCGGTAGGGGCGAATGGCATTCGCCCAGGGCGACCGCCAGTCTCCCCTACCATAGTCCACACTTCTAAATTCCCAACGGCTCCTGCCACATCTTCCCGATGTACTCCAGGATCTCCGTACTGGGAGTCCCGGGATATGCCGAGGCCAACCGGACACCGTATTCCTCGGCCCCGCGCGCTATGGCTTCGTTTCCCGACATAAGATGTTTCACGATGCTTCTCCTTTCATTGACCGCGGTCGGCCACGAATCATGCATCCCCCTACCTGTGGAGACTCCGCACTGCCCACGTTAAGACTCTTCTCCCACCATCCTGCGCAGGGTTACCTTTTCGAGCTTACCTGTTACCGTTTTCGGAAGTTCCTTAAAGAGCCTCACATGTTTGGGGGCCTTGTAGCTCGCTATGTTGTCTTTACAGAATGCTATGAATTCCGCCTCAGTGGTTTGGAAGCCATCCTTGAGAGCGATGCACGCAATGGCGATCTCTCCCTTGACCAGATCGGGAACGCCTATGACCTGGGCTTCGGCCACGGCAGGGTGAGTGTAGAGCAGGTCTTCTATCTCCTTGGGGTAGATGTTGAATCCGCCGGTAACGATCATGTCCTTTTTCCGGTCTTTAACGTAACAGTACCCGTCTTCGTCGAAATAAACCATGTCGCCTGTGTGAAGCCAGCCGTTTCGGAGAGCCTCCGCTGTGGCTTCCGGTTTGTTCCAGTATCCTTTCATCACGTTTGGTCCACGGATGACGAGTTCTCCTATGTCTCCTTGTTTGACAGGGTTATCGTTTTCGTCAAAAGCAGCTACTTCTATCTCCGGTACGATGGGAATGCCGCAGGAATTCGCCTTCTGAACACCCCTTCCCGGTAGGGGATTCATCAGCACAACGGGTGCGGCCTCAGTGATGCCGTAGCCCTCCGAGAGCGGGGTAAACTTTTCATTCCATGCCCTCAGGATCGGTTCCGGAGTGGCCGCAGCTCCTGTGACGGAGTAGCGAAGGTTGATCTGTTTGGCATAGTCGTCCACCGCGGGCTCATTGACGAGGGCGTAGTACATGGTTGCCACTCCATGGAATGCGGTTGCAGCATGTTTGACCATAGCTTCCAGGCACATCTTTGGATCAAACCGGCTCAACCAGACAACGCAGCCGCCCTCGATCCAGATTTCCCCCAGCACGTGGGTGAGGGCGTAGGAATGGAAAAGGGGTAGTGCACAGACCGCTGTATCCCGGTACGTGGTCTCGGTATAATCAGCGCAGTGTCTGGCGTTTGTCCAGAGGTTTTCGTGTGTCAGCATGACACCCTTTGGTTGGCCCGTGGTTCCTGATGTATAGAGAATGGCGGCCAGGTCATCTTTCTCAACGACCGTCGTGTCGAAGAATCCGGAGAATTTCCTGATCCAGGAGTTGAAATCAATGGTACCGTTCCCGTAGTTTTCACCTATGACAACCATTTCTTGAATGCCGTATTCCGGTCTCTTGAAGATTTTGTGTGGTTCAGCGGCGACACTCTGAGTTGCGACGATGACCTTCGGACCACAGTCTCTGATAATATAGTCAATCTCCCTTTCCTTCAGCATCACGTTGAGCGGATTGACGACAGCCCCTGCCTTTAGGATTCCGAAATACCAGAAGAAGAATTCAGGAACATTGGGGAGAAAGAGAGTGACCCTATCTCCCTTCTCAACCCCCATCTGCCGGAGGCCGCCGGCGATGGCGTTTGCTTCTTCGTCGACCTCCTTGAAAGTCCATTCCCTGTCGTCAAAAACCAGCGCGACCTTATCAGGGTGTGCCGTTTTGCTGTTTTCCAGATAAGATGCCAAGTTAATACCGCTCATTGGCTCCTCCTATTCGATCTCCATATTGTCCGGATCTTTTGTTGCCCTCGGACACTTCCAGAGAGATCTCTTTTCAGAAGCATGATCATATTGGCATAAACCATGTGGTTAGTCTCGACCTTGAGCATGAAAGCCCCCCGGAACCCGAGCCGAAAACCGGGCAGAGCCCGCCCTTGAAGATGACGGGCATCCCGCGCAGAACGCGGGACCGTCCCACGAAACAGGTCAAAGGCTTCATGGCAGTCCTTCACAGCACGGGCCTCCGTGCCGGTATTCTTTAGTGGAAACAACGTACTATCTCTCGCCCGGCAGGGACGCCGGGACGCTACCGCGTGTTTACAGAATGCGTGACCGTATTTGTGCCACAGAACACTAAGGAGGAACCATGGCTGCCGCCGTTGCACTAGTCCCCGTAGAACGTCCTTCCCGAATCGGCCGCATCCTTGAGTAATCCAGCCGGCTTGAACCGCAATCCATATCGGTTCTCGAGTTCGATCAATTTGTTGTATGCGTTTGTAGGGCCCCATCTGTCGGCGTATCGCAGTATCCCGCCCCTGTATGAAGGAAATCCGGCGCCGTAGATCATGGCCAAATCCATGTCCTGCGGCCGGTCGCAGATACCCTCCTCGATCATCAGTGCTGCCTCATTGATGCCGAGGGCAAGCATGGTGTCGATGATCTCCTGATCGGAGACCTGCCTTGGAGATACGTTGTTTTCCCTCAGAAACCTTTGCACAACATCCACAACCATTTTATTCGGGACGGGACGCTCGCCCGTGTAATCCATATATCCGGTGCCGGTCTTTCTCCCGTAGCAGCCGGTCTGATGGATGAGTTCCGTGAGAGGATGAACCGCATATCGGTCCCCTAGTCTCCGCTCGAAAGCCTTACGGACGTGGTAGGCGATATCGATCCCGGTACGATCGTCCAGTTCGGCGGGTCCCATAGGCATTCCGAAGGCCTTCACGGCTTTTTCTATTTGCTCGGCGTTCACCCCGTCGGCAAGCAGATACGGGTGCCCGGCAAAGAGCGCCATGAGTTGCCTCGTCACATAAAAACCCGGGCCGTCATTTACCACGACGGGGGTCTTCTTGATGGCTCGTGCGAAGGCTACGGCAGCGGCCAGCGTCTGATTGGACGTCTTCGCTGCACAAATGATCTCCAGAAGTTGCATACGCTGAGCCGGATTGAAGAAATGCAGGCCAATCATCCGATCAGGATGACGGAGTACCGATGCCGTTTCGGTAAGGGGCAAGGCCGAAGTGTTTGTTGCAAATAGTGTCGCGGGCTTGCAGAGTGCTTCGAGCTTTTCCCACAAGCCCTGTTTGATCTTCATGTCCTCCGGAACCGCCTCAATTATCAGATCGGCCTCTTTCAGGTCTTCCAGAGAGGTAGTCACGGCTAAGCGCTCTTCCAGCAGTTTCTCGGAATCTTGTGCGGTCATCTTCCCTTGTTTCATCGGGAACGCAAAGGACTTCCGGATGGCTTCCAGCCCCTTTTCAATGGCTTCCTCGTTGATATCCCAGAGAATCGTATCGAAACCATTGCCGATCAGCAGGTGGACAATGCCCGAACCCATTACGCCGCCGCCCAGCATGGCCGCCTTCTTGATTCGGGCCGGTTCGATTCCCTCGATTCTCGGAAGCCTACCCGCGGCCCGAGTGTTTAAGAAGACGCCGATCAGGTTCTTGGCCTGCTCGGAAACTGCGCATTCACTGAAGAGTCCCACATCTCGGCGGATGTCGGCTTCGGCGTCGTCGGTGAGACCCTGCTCAAGGGCCTCCAGTGCCTTGAACGGGGCGATGGTACCCTTGAACTTCGGGGAGTTCCTTGCCTTGAAGTCCTCGATCAGGACATTCTTTTCCTCATCACCCGGCAACCGATCCCGTCGACTGCCGGTCATATGCTTCTGCCGATCCAACTCTCCGGAAATGAAACGTAGGGCCGTGTTTCGGCACGTTTGCAGGAGCGCATCGGCGCCGGCCAATTCGTCCAGAAGTCCTATGGAAAGCGCCTTTTCTGCCGGGATGGGCTGTCCGACGGCAATCATCCCCAAAGAATGCTGCAAACCGATCAACCGTGGCAGGCGCTGAATGCCGCCGGCCCCCGGGATGACGCCTAGTTGAACCTCGGGAAGCCCTAAATGGGCGCCTCTGATTCCGACGCGATAGTGACACGCCATCGCCAATTCGAGTCCGCCTCCCAATGCATTTCCGTTTATGGCTGCAATGACCGGTTTCGGGCCCGACTCGATTCGGCCGAACAATTCGGCGGCAGTCCACGCCAATTGGAAGGCAGCCCCACTATCCCTCACCCTCTGAAGTTCCGTGATGTCTGCGCCGGCCACAAAATTCTTTCCCGTACCGGTCAGGATTAGAGCCTTGATATCTGTCGAGGCCAGGCATTCGTCAACCGCCTGAGAAAGGTCCCGGCTCAATTGAGGAGACATCTGATTTACCGGGGGGTTGTCGATAGCGAGCACTGCCGCGCCATCCATGACAGCTATTCCTATGGTCTTGTACTTTGCCTGCATGCCGGCCGGCTTCCTTTCTTAACAGGTCTCCGCCAACTCATCGGCAACTTATTACCCTTTGAAAATACCTATTGGTTCTGCTTAGGCAAGTAGCTGTCTTCAATCGCCTTGACCAGATTCGTCATGGCAATATAGAAAGGGGTGGGGATACCCAACTCCCGCGCGTATTCAACCACTTTACCACCCAGGAAGTCGATCTCCGTGGGCGTTTTACGAGCGATGTCATCACACATTGAATCCTTGTGAGCACTCGCTTTCTCGAGATATCCCAATGCGCCGTGGAGATATTCCTCTCCCAAGTCGAAGCCCCGGGCTTTTGCCACTGTAAGAGCCTCCTGGAAGCAATTCTCCGCTATTTCACGCGTAGGAGGGAATTGGAGAATTTCGCCCAAGGTTCTGTCCGTAACAGCGCATATCGATGCCATGGTGCATTTCATTATCATCTTCTTCCAAACATATAGCTTGATATCATCGACATATTCGGTGTCCAGCCCGTTCCTGGTAAGCAATTCGGCTATTTCCCGACCGAGCTTCCCGTTTTCCGCCGTGAGCGCTCCCAAATGGTTCGGCCGATTAAAGAAGGCCATTTCCACTTCACATGGCCCCTTCAGGGATACACCGTAGTTTAGCGACATGCGGAATGCCGCCTCGGCACCGAAGGCTTCCCCAATCACATCCTCCGTGCCCAGACCGTTATGGGTACTCACGATCTTGGTTCCGTCCTTATACACTGCTTTCAATTCTTCCAGAATCTTGGGGAGATGAAACGTCTTCGTGCAAAGAAAAATCAGATTGGGATCGAAGTCTTTCATCTTAGCGATCCGGTCGGAAAAATTGAGAACCGGCACCCGGTAGGAGACCTGGCCGGTAATCTTGATTCCATCCCTCGCGATGGCCTCTCCCAGTCCGGGTCTGGGGTCTACGAGCATGGTCTCGCGGTCTTGGCTGAGCAGGGCCGCAGCCAAGACCGTTCCGGTCGCTCCAACACCGACTACGGCAATTCTTAAATCATCCATGATTCAGTCCTGACTCTCTTCTCACTGTTTATGAGGGTTGGCGGCCAAGCTTAGTGCTCTGCGGCGGAAATACGGTGACATATTAACATACGCCTTCTCTGTCTTGGTAGCGCCGGCCTCCGTGCCGGATTGGTAGGGGTAGGCCCCTGTGCCTACCCATGGGCACCTACAGGGGGGTGCCCCTACAAACACGCCCGGTAGGGACGCCGGGACGCTACCGCGTTTTTACAGAATGTGCGACCGTATTTGTGCCACAGCACACCTCGGCAGCCGGTTAATGTCCTACGGCCGGGTTCGGGCGCAACACTTTGCCCTCTGATCCCGGTCACATGCGGCAAACCGCCTCAACATGGCCCTCTAAGGGGGTATATGCCCATGGTACGGTCGGCAGACTTGTGCTTCAGCGCTTCCGTGCCGATTCTCCATGGGCATTGTCTCAATCCTCTTCTTTATCTTCCGGGAGATTCCATCTTGGCGATAAGCTCCCCCAGTGCTTGGAAGTGTACTTCACTTGTCATGAACCTCTGAAACACCAGCGCCTCGTACTTGATCCATTGATCCAAGCCGGAATATGCAGCGGCGCCCTGCCGTAGCATGGCCTTTGCGGTTGCTACTGCTGCGGCGGGCTGTGCTGCGATCCGCTTAGCCAATGCGAGAGCCTGCGCCGACAGATCCTCGTGAGGTACCAGTCGATCTATGAGGCCGATCCTTAGAGCCTCCTCGGCGTCGATAGTCCTCCCTGTGAATAAGAGATCAGCGGAACGGCCATAGCCGACGAGCCCCGGCAGGAGGCTGCTGCTGCCGAACTCGGGGGTAAGGCCGATTCCGGCAAAAGGCGCACAAAACGTAGCTTTCTCGGAACCCAACCGGATGTCGCATGCCACGGGCATGGTCATTCCCCAACCCACGGCCGCCCCGTTCACCGCTGCTATCAAGGGCTTCGGGAAACGAGCAAACACCAAAGCCAACTCCGGACCACCAAATACACTCAGCCGGCCGGTTCGGCGATACTTCTCGTAAATCGCCTTGAACTCTCGCAAATCGGCGCCGCCGCAGAAGGCAGTCCCCGCTCCGGTTATGACAACGACGCGAGTCTCCGGGTCTGTTTCAAGGGTTTCGAGCGCCTCGGTCAGTTCCCTGTGCATCTGTTCATTGATGGCGTTCATCACGTCGGGTCTATTGAGCACAACCAAGCCGACTCGGCCTTCCATTCTCAGGTCCAGAGTGCTGAAAACCATACGGAAGTCCCCTCTCTATAAGAACCGTTCCGAAGGTGTCAGACTGGCCAAGACCTTCTCGAAGTCAAGCGTTTCCCGTTTTGCCGTCACTTGTACGGATTGTTTCCCCAGCATCGCCTTCATTTCATTTCCTTAGGAGTTCGCCAGTCGGTGATGGCCGTCATTACTCCTTTTTCAGGATTTCCTCGGTAGAGTCGAGTTAACGTGGTGGGCGCGTGACTCTCCGGAGTGTAGGTCACCGGCGGCACTATTCCACCGGTGTCAAAATCCCTGAGAGTTTCCAGGCTCTTCTTGAAGGTTTCAGGCGTTAGGTCCTTTCCTGCCCGTTTCATGCCCTCCAGATAGACCGTTGCCCCGGCCACGCCCATGGTGTAGAGTGATGTCAGCATCTTCGCGGGATCTCGGTCATTCTTCTTGGCCAATTCCCTTACTCTCTTCATACCGGGCGTGTCATCGTCCCAGCCGCCGACGAAATTGACTCCAATGTAGTTCTTCGCGGCCGACTTACACGCTCTTACCACCACGTCGTCACACGACCAGTTGATCCCGAAGGTCAGCGGATGGTAGTCATACTGTTCCGCTGCTTTCAGAAACGTTATGATTGGTGGAGCGAGGTTGCAGGTAACCACGTATTCTACACCCTCCTTTTTCAGCGCCAGAACCTGGGAACCGGCATCGACGGTCCCTATGTTGAGGACCAGCTCGCTTACCAGCTTCAAGCCGTACTGCTGAGCACGTTTCCTGGCGGCTTCCAATCCTTTCTTTCCGAACTCGGTTTCCGCGTATACGACTGCTATCTTGGGATTCTTGGCTTTCAGATCGTGCATTATGTAGTCGAACATGATCGCGATCTGGGTTTCGTACGTCGCTCCCAATACAAACACATAAGGCTTGTATGGCGAAAAAAACTCCCCCGTCATTGCATTGGGAATGTTTGAAACCTGGTATTTGTCAATAAGATCGAACAGTGCTATTGTCTGGGGAGTTCCGCCCATGGTCAGGATGGAAAGAACTTTGTCTCTGAAAATCAGCTTGTTAAAAGCCGCAATGGCATTGGGAGTCTTGAACTGATCGTCCTCCCATGTAAAATTGATCTTCCTGCCGTTGATTCCGCCGGACTCGTTGACCTGATTGATCACATCCTGAATCCCCCAGCCATGGGGAAGTCCTAGGGCTGCCACGGGTCCGGTCTTGACGAGAATCATGCCGAGTTGGATCGAATCCTTCGTAACTCCCCGGGAGTCTGCCGAGGCGACGGCTACAGAGAACAGCCCCAGCAACAGAATCGCCACCGCAAATCTGATCCGCCTTTCACTTGTTTTCATCTCCGTTTCCCTCCTCAAAGGTTTGATTGGTAACTCCGACTAAAACCCGATGTCTTCGTGAAGCATGAAATCTTGGTCCAGGACTGAAATGCCGCCCGTTCAGAGCTTCAGTACGTGAACGGCCAGTTCTTGAAGCTCGTCTTGATTCTGACCCAGATCCCATTAAGTCCGGTCGGCTCGACTATCAAGAAGAGCATGATGAGCAGTCCAAATGCCGCGATATTCCATTCCTCGTCGTAGCGTGCGTGCAGGAATGGGATCTGTCCAAGGAATTCTGCGGTTTCCTTGATGACGTCCGGGACCACGGTGAGGAACACTGCACCGAAAATGGAACCGAGAACCGATCCCAGCCCGCCGATGATGATCATTGCTATGTACTCGACGGACAGCATGAGCGTAAAATTCTCGGGATGAAGGTATCCCGTGGAATAGGAATAGAGGGCGCCGGCCACCCCTCCGTAGAAGGAACTAATCGCGAAGGCCATGACCTTGTATCGAGTCAGGTTGACTCCCATCGCCTCTGCTGCCACGTCCCGATCACGGATCGCAACAAACGCTCGACCAACTCGCGTCCTCGAGATATTCGTCGCCGCTATTGTGAGAACCGCGACAACGAAGATAATCAAGTAGAAGAGGCGGCCGGGATCGGACAAAGGGAACCCGAAGATTGTGGGCGGAGGAACGGAGATCCCGCGAACTCCCGCTGTGATCGATTCCAGGTGGGTTACCATGTACTCGACCACCACCCCAAATGACATGGTGGCCATGGCAAGATAAAGACCCTTCAGGCGCAGGCAGGGAAAACCCAGAAGAATGCCGAATAAGGCTGCGACCAACCCACCCGCCGGAATCGTCAGCCAAAACGGGAATCCCATTTTTGTAGCCAGTATTGCCGAGGTGTACGCCCCCAGGGCCACGAAGGCGGCGTGCCCGAGGGAAATCTGGCCGGTAAGCCCTGTAAGTATGTTCAAGCCCATGGCTGCCGTGATGGCTATTCCGGAAATGTTGATCATGTAGACCACGTAGGGATCTCCCCACACAGGAAGAGTCAGTAGAACGACGATGAATACGGCAAACCAGATTTTCACCCAGGCGGTCTGAAAGATCCTGATATCCTCGCGATAGGATTCTCTGAAAGTCTTGCTTCTCATTTAACCCTTTCCCGAATGGTGAGGCGGGCCTGTTCGGGCCAAGTATGCTTACACCCGCTCGATTTCCTTTTTGCCGAAGAGTCCGTAGGGCCGAATCATCAGCACTAGAAAGAGAACTATGAAGGCCGTCAGATCCTTTATCCCGGGAAAAGTTTGATCCAGATATCCTCCCACTATGGTCTCCAGCACCCCTATTGCCAGCCCGCCGATGATCGCGCCCGGGATGCTTTCCAGGCCGCCGAGAATCACGGCCGGGAATGCTTTTATGGCGACCAGCGAGAGCCCCACGTTCAAGACCATTACATTAGCCAGAAAAACACCTGCAATGGAGCCGATGGCAAACGAGAGGCCCCAGGTCAATGCGAAGACTCTCTTAACGCTGATGCCCATCAGCATTGCCGTGTCCTGATCATTGGCAACCCCGCGCATCGACAGTCCCACGCGGGAATATTTGAAAAAGATGAAAAACACTAAGACCATTATTGCGGAGACTATCATCGCCCAGAGGTGGGTGTGTGAAAGAACCAGCCCCTTGAAATTGATGGCCGTCTGTGAAAACGGCGACTGAAACACCTTGTTTTCGTGCCCGAATATGATGCCGGAAATGCTCCGGAGAAATATTGACAGGCCTATAGTCACCATGACGACGGCGAACTGCGGTTCACCTATCATGGGCCTCAAAACCAGCCGTTCGGTGAGCAGGCCCAAGAGCATGGCAAGGCCGGCGGCAATTACGACAGCCCACAAGAACGGCAGTCCCACGCCCATCAGCACGTAAGCGACGAAGGCCCCCATCATCATCGCTTCACCCTGGGCAAAATTGAGGATATTCGTCGCCTTGTAGATGAGGACAAACCCGAGTGCAGCAAGGGCGTACAGGCTCCCCACCGCAAGACCCGAAATAACCAGTTGCGAGATATAAAGCTGGGCTTCGGACACTTGTTCTTACTCCCGGATTGCTGCCGGACCACCCGAACCGGTAAAGGTACGTCTTCAGGCGGCCCCGTAAATCGAATCGATGAGTTGTTTATATTTCTTTTCGATGCTTGCCCGCTTGACCTTCATGGTGGCGGTCAACTCTTCGTCGTCCTGGTCCAGCTCTTTGTCCAGAATCACGAATTTCTTAATTCGTTCGACCCGGGCAAAGTTGTCGTTCGTCTTGTCGACTTCCCCTTGGATGAGTTTTCTGATCTCCGGATGAGTCGCGAGACTCTTGTAGTTCGTATAGGCGATGCGGTTATGCTGAGCCCACTGGGCAACGTTTTCCAACTCGATCTGGATCAGGCAAGACAAGAATTTTCGACGATCACCGATGATGATGGCTTCCTTGATGTAGGAACTGTACCTGAGGCTGTTCTCTATTTCCGAAGGTGCGATATTCTTCCCGCCTGCGGTGATGATGATGTCCTTCTTGCGATCCGTAATCCGAAGGCTCCCGTCCTTATCCAGCTCGCCCACATCGCCCGTGTGGAGCCATCCTCCTCTTATGGCTTCCCGGGTAGCCTCAGGGTCGCCGTAATAGCCCTCGAAAACCGACTCACCTCGTTGGAGGATCTCTCCATCATCAGCCAGCCTCAAGTCGACTCCAGGGACAGGCTTGCCTACACATCCAATCCTGATCTCCCCGTTTCGAGGCATCACCGAGATCCCGCTCATTTCAGTCATGCCGTAGCATTCGCGCACGGGCAGTCCTATCGCATGATAGAACCGCATCAGATCCGGCGACATCGGAGCCGCTCCACTGACTAAGATCCTTGCCTCCAAAAGTCCCAGATGATTCCTGAGAGGCCTAAACAGTAGTAAGTAGGCGATCCCGTCGAGTATCTTCCAGTGCAGCGGAACGGTTCCATTCTCGAGCTTCATTGCCGCCACTCGAAAGCCTATGGGGAGCATGGCTTTGAAGATCCACCGCTTGAAGAAAACCGAATCCTGAATACGTATCATGATGTTTGAATGCATTTTCTCCCAGATTCTTGGGACATTCAGGAAGGCCGTAGGAGAGATCTCTTTCAAATCGTCCTGTAAGGTCGCCACACTCTCTGCAAAATTGACCGTACAGCCCGCCCACATGGGAAAAATCAATGAAAACATGCGCTCGGCGACGTGGCACAGCGGCATGGCCGATAAGAAAGAGTCCGCATGGCGAAAGTCCAGGACCTGTGACAGCCCCCGAATCATGGCGATCACCCCGCGATGACTTATCATTGCCCCCTTTGGCCGGCCTGTAGTGCCGGACGTATAGACGATTATAGCAATGTCCTCGGCTCGGGTATCGTTGACCATTTCGTCAAAGGCGTCCGGTTCCTCTTGGTGGAACTTCTCCCCCAGGGCCTCCACGTCCCGGAAGCTGATGAGCATGGGGTCTCTGTAACGGCGGAGGCCCTTCATATCCACCACAATGATCTTCTTCAAGAGGGGGATCTGATCCTTCACCTCTAGAATTTTATCTACTTGCTCCTGATCCTTGGCCACCACAAAGGTCGACTCTGAGTTTTCCAGGATGTATTTGACTTGAGAGGCCACATCCGTGGGATAAATCCCCACTGTCACCGCAGACGAACACTGCGCTGCCAAGTCTGCGTACAACCATTCCGGGCAGCCGTCGCCGAGAATTGAGAGCTTGTCGCCTCTTGTCAGCCCCAGCTGCTTCAGACCGAGAGCGAACCGGCAGACGTGATCCCAGTAGTCCGTCCAAGTGATGCACTGCCAGATTCCAAGGTCTTTCTCTCTGAGAGCCACCTTGTCCGGGTAGAGTCGCCTGTTCCTTGCAAAGAGCTTCGGTATGGTGTCGGCTTCCATGGCAATCCCTCCTGAAAAGCCGGCTATTGCCCGAGGTAGGCCGCAATAACACCCGGGTCTGATTGTACCTCTGCCGGAGTGCCCTCACTAATCTTGCAGCCGAAATCCAGCACCGTTATCCTGTCGGCGATGTCCATCACGACCCCCATGTCATGTTCAACCATGATAATGGTGGTTCCCTTGTCTTCCCTAATGTCAAGCACGAACCGGGAAATGTCCTCGGTCTCCTCGGCGTTCATCCCGGCC
This sequence comes from Pseudomonadota bacterium, assembly GCA_043806215.1. Lineage (GTDB taxonomy): Bacteria > Desulfobacterota > Desulfomonilia > Desulfomonilales > Desulfomonilaceae > JAVHLK01. Next base: position 28,508 of record JAZDHD010000324.1, read on the forward strand.
ACTGGTTCGTCGAGAAGCAGGATTGAAGGGTCCATGGCCAGTGCCCGCCCGATTTCGACTCGTTTCTGGATGCCGTAAGGCAGCGTACCCACGAGCTTCTTGCGCACCTTCTCGATTTCGAGGAAATCTATGATTTCTTCCACTTGAAGCCGCTTGTCGATCTCCTGCCTTACGCCCTTCCCATAGAATACGGCGCAGGCAAGGGGCCCGGATGTCATGTGAGTGTGACATCCCAGGAGTATGTTATCTATTACGCTCATATTCTTGAAAAGTTCGATGTTCTGAAAGGTTCGGGCAATTCCATGCTTGGCGATCTCGTGGGGCTCGATGCCTGAAATGGATTTCCCCCTGAGAAATATCTTGCCCGACGTCGGCGCATAGACCCCGCTGATGCAGTTAAAGAGAGAGGTTTTCCCGGCCCCGTTGGGACCGATCACAGCGTGGAGTTCGCCCTCTTTGACGGTCATATTCAGGTTCGCAAGCGCCGTGATTCCGCCAAAGCGGAGCGATAGGTCTTTAATCTCCAGGATTTCCATGCTCACCTGCGCGTGTTAAGACAACCAACGCTTGCGGCGTTTGTAATGCTTCACATCCGCGTAGCTTTTTCTTTGCCGGTCGTCTGTGACTCCGAGATAGAACTCCTTTACGTCCTGATTCTCCAGGAGATCCTGATTGGGACCGTCGAGAACGATCTTCCCGCTCTCCATGATGTATCCATAGCGGGCAAAATTCAGCGCTGCCAACGCATTCTGCTCCACAAGGAGAATCGATGTCTTTCCAGCCTCTCTGATTCGACCAAGGATTTCAAAAATCTCGGCAACCAGCTTTGGTGCCAGCCCCAAGGAGGGTTCGTCGAGCATGAGGAGTTTCGGCCGCGACATCAGTGCCCGTCCTATGGCGAGCATCTGTTGCTCACCACCGCTGAGAAACAGCGCCCGCTGTTTGTATCGCCGACGGAGGTGTGGGAAGTAGTCAAGTACCATCTCGATATCTCGTTTGATACCGTCTCGGTCCGTGCGCGTGTGGGCACCAATACGGATATTCTCCATTACGGTCAGGTCATCGAACACCCGCCTCCCTTCCGGCACCATGCAGATACCGCAGCGCACGATTCTGTCCGGATCCATATCCCCGATGGACTGTCCCGAGAATTCGATGTTGCCTTCTTCGACTTCGCCGTTCTGGAATTTCAGAATTCCACTGATCGCCTTGAGAGTGGTACTTTTGCCCGCGGCGTTGGCTCCCAGCAGAGCGACGGCCTCGCCGTCGGGGACCTCGATGGAAATGCCCTTCAGGACCATGATCACATTGTTGTAGACCACCTGAATGTTATTTACCTTGAGCATAGGTTTTCGACTCCTCGCCGGCTCAGCCCTACGGGCGCATTCGATTTCACGCGCTTATGCGGGAAAAGTGTGAATCCAAATCCGCCCTTACCGCTCCGTTAGAATCAGGAGACTCGCTCGAGAACAACGGCGAACCCCATACCGCCGCCTGCACACAGAGAAGCCACTCCCACATTGAGGTCGTCATTTATCATGCCGTGTAACAGAGTCACCAGGAGGCGGCAGCCGGTAGCGCCTACCGGATGCCCTAAGGCAATGCCGTTCCCATTAACGTTGACTTTGTCTCGTTCCAGGCCGAGTTCTTGCTCGCACGCGAGATACTGAGCTGCAAAGGCCTCGTTAATCTCGAACCGATCCACGTCGCCGAGGCCCAGCCCGGCAGTCTCCAACGCTCCTCGAATAGCCGGAACCGGTCCTATTCCCATGATGTTTGGATCCACGCCGACCACCTTGTACCCCTTGATCGACACCAGAGGCTCCAACCCAAGCTCTCTCGCTCTGTCCGGGGTGGTGATCACCAATACGGCTGCCGCATCGTTCATCCCGCAGGCGTTGCCGGGGGTCACGGTCCCATCCTTCTTGAAAGCCGGCGACAGTTTGGCGAGCTGCTCCACGCTTATATCGGGCCTGACGTGCTCGTCGGTGTCAAAAACGAAGGGCTCTTTCTTGGGTCTCGGGACCGACACAGGGATTATTTCACCCTTGAACTTGCCCTCCCGAATGGCCCTCGTAGCCCTTTGATGGCTCAGAGCCGCATAGGCGTCCTGGTCCCGGCGACTGATCCCGTACTTCTCGGCGAGATTCTCGGCGGTGAGTCCCATGCCTACGCCTATGGGATACTCCTGCATGCCCTTCCAGAGGAGGTCGTAGGTCTGGTAATGCCGGAGACGCTGTCCCCATCGAGCAGACTCCACTATGTAAGGAGCGTTGCTCATACTCTCTACTCCGCCCGCCACGACCAACCGTCCTTCTCCGCACTGGACGGCCTGTGTTGCGCTGATTACCGCCTGCATGGACGAGCCGCAGGTACCGTTGACGGTGAATCCCGGAACATGGTCGGGTGCACCCGCCCGATAGGCGGCATTGCGAGCGACATTTTGTTCCAGCGGCGCAAAGCAGTTGCCGAAAATGACCTTGTCGACAAACGAAAGATCACCAAGGTGCGGTGCGACGTTCTCAATGACCAGACGTGCCAATTCGGCCGGAGGAAAGGACTTCAGAGAACCCCCAAAGTCGCCTATTGCGGTTCTCAGTCCCAGCGTGAGGACCACCTGACTCATGGCTATTTGACCTCCTGAGTTTCAGTAGTTGGAATTCATGGAATGCCTCATGGTTCGTTCAGCGAACGACCAGGCAAAGCTCAAAGTCCCATCAGGTCTCGAGGTTGGGCTTCTCCCGGGCGCTGATATTCATAGAAGCCTCGACCTGATTTCGCGCCCAGGTCGCCAAGTGCCACAAGTCTCTTTAGCAGGGGTGGCGGAGCGTATCTCGCCTCTCGATATTCATCGAAGAGAATGTTTCCTGCGTTGAGCAGCACGTCCAGACCGATAAGATCCGCGAGCGCGAGAGGCCCCATCGGGTGGCCGCAGCCGAGCCGCATCGCGTTGTCAATGTCGCTCACGGTGGCTAAGCCTGCTGAAAGCGACCGCATGGAGTCGAACAGATAAGGCGTCAAAAGGTAATTTACGAGGAAGCCGGCCTGGTCCCTCACCACGATTGGGACCTTTCCGAGAGATTTCACGAGATCTATCACAAGCCCAATGACTTCTTGGGATGTGGCGGTTGTCTTCACCACTTCCACAAGTTTCATCACAGGAGCGGGGTTGAAAAAATGGAGGCCCAAGATCCGTTCGGGCCGACTAAGATTTGAAACGAGACTGCTGATCGACAGTGTGGAGGTATTACTGGCAAACACCGTCTCTCTCGGACATATGGCATCCAGTTGCGCGAAAAGCCGTCCTTTGGCCTCCGGATCCTCATAGACCGCCTCAATGACAAGATCGCAATCCTTGAGTGAATCCAGATCGATTCCGCCGTCTATGCGGGCAAGCACCGCAGATCGTTCCTGTTCCTGCATAAGATTCTTCTGAACAAGCTTCTGCAGGGAAGTGCCCACGCGAGTGATCGCCGCGTCCACCAGCCCCTTCTCAACGTCCACGGCCCGCACCTGGTAGCCGCAGGCGGCCAGCACCTGCGTGATGCCGCATCCCATAGAACCCAACCCGACGACTCCGATCCTCTTGAACACTAGGTTTTGGCTCATAAGACACCCTCTTCCTTTTGTGTTGCGTCTTGACTATAAGACCGCAGCGATTCGGTCTCTCATTCCTTCACAAGTCCACGAAGGAAGATCTTTCTGAAGGTCCGGACATAAAGAGTTCCGTCGAGACGATATTTGTTGAGCACCCAGTGATGCAACACACCGTCATGAAGGGCCATGAAAGTGAGTGCAGCCATCTCGGGATCGAAATCCTTCTTGAACAAACCCTGCCGTATGCCCTGCCGCACTATATCGGTTACGATATCGAGGTACATTTTGTATGTGCCCTTGAACACCGGCTCAAAATCGACATCCGCTTTCATCTCCGTCGTGAGAAAGGTGAGAAAAACTACAAGGTCCTGATTTTCCACGGCGAAGCTTGAGTTAAAGCTTATGAGGCGGTGGAGCTTATCCAGCGCGTTCCCTTCAACTTGTTCCAGTGCTTCAACCATTCCTCCGATGAACTTCGACTTGTATTCATCGATGATCCGCAGCAACAGATCTCCCTTACCGCTGAAGTGCGCGTACAAGGCTCCTTTAGTGAGTCCCACTCGGCGTGTGATTTCTTCTATTGAGGTGCCGTGGTAGCCCTTTCGCACGAAGATCTCCAGAGCTGCCTGTGTGATCTTGGCTTCGGTGTCGGCGGATCGCTTCATGACGTCCACATCTTTCATACTAACCGGTTAGTATCGTCAGGCTACCCGCCTTCTTTTCGCCTGTCAAGTTCTTTTTCGCACATGATGCAAGATTCGGTCATGGCGGTGTCCAACGGTCACCCTGAGTTCATACGGCTTGTCCCGGTCTCGCCTGCCGCCCAACTAATTCGGTATGGTCCCTCTGTGCGGAACCTCGTGTCTCGTGAGACCGCCCCACCGAAAAAGACCGTCCGCCGAAAGACTCAGGACCTGCGCAACCATCTCCATTTTGCTTGACAGGCACCTGACCAATCGCGACAATACTAACCGTTTGGTATCACCGTTGTCCGGAATCACCACAGGAGGCGTTACATGGACTTCTCGATCTCAGACGATCAAAAGCAAATTGTGGAAGCGGCTCGCAAGTTCGCCAACAACGAATTCCCCAGGATCGCGCGTGAGTGCGACCGGGAGGAGAAATTTCCCTGGGAAGTGTGGAAGAAGGCAGGGGAATTGGGGTTTATGGGCATCTTCATCGCGCCGGAGTATGGGGGCCTGGGTCTTGGATACCTCGAACACGCTTTGGTCATGGAAGAATTCTGGCGTGTGGATCCAGGGGTCGGGAATATTCTTCTCGGAGTATTCGGCGCGGAAATTGTCGGGACGTTTGGGACCTCCGATCAGAAGAAGAGGCTCCTGGAACCCATAGCGGGCGGTAAGGCAATAATGGGCTGTGCCATTACCGAACCAAACGCGGGCAGCGACATATTCAGCGTTGGGACTAGGGCCGTACGAACCGATAACGGCTATGTAATCAATGGGACAAAACAATTCATCACCAATGGCAGCATTGCACAGTATGCCCTGGTCTTATGCGTGACGGACCCTGAAGCGAGTAAGCGTACCGAGAGATTCAGCTTTCTTGTTGTCGAAAGGGACCGAAAAGGTTTCACGGCCAACAGACTGAAAGGCAAGATGGGGATTCGCGCGTCGGACACGGCTGAACTGTCTTTCGACGACGTTCTCGTCCCTGAGGAAAACCTCATAGGTGCCAAAGAAAGCGAAGGGTTCCGCCAGGTCATGCACCTGTTCAATATTAATCGATTGGTAGCGTCGTCCCAGGGAGTGGGCGTCGCCCAGGGCGCGCTGGACAGGGCGGTGAAGTACATTCGGGAGCGTGTACAGTTCGGCGCACCGCTGGCCTCGTTTCAAGGAGTGCAGTTCAAGATCGCGGAAATGGCGGCGCGGATCGAGAGCGCCCGTGTCCTGTACCAAAAGGCCGCGTGGCTGATGGACCACGGGCACGTGGACAGAAGACTGGTCTCCATTGCCAAGCTTGTGGCCGGCGAAGCCGCAGTTCGCGTTACCGACGAGGCTCTTCAGTTGCATGGCGGATATGGATACATGGAAGAATACGATGTAGAGCGCTTCTATCGAGACGCGAAAATCGTGGAGATATACGAAGGAACCAAGGAGATCGAAAAGGTCACCATAGCCAGAGAAATCCTCGGCAGGACATAACCCGCAGTCGACCTGTCGGTCAACGGACCAAACTCACCAATTGGGGCCGCACCGCAATCCGTCTCCGGAGGCTTCAGGGCTCTTCTTGTCCGGACGAGCAAGAGTCCTGCGCCTCCGTCCCGAGAGTTTCGGCCGAGCCCCGCCCCCTGGTCGCCGGGACGCTGCCAATCCCCCCCCATTTCTTAGATCCCCAACGGCGCCTGCCACCGCTTCTTGAGTTCCCCAATGTCCGCGTTCACGACCACCCCGCCGCTTAGTCCCTCGACTCGAAGTTTCTGAGCTTCAATCGCCTCGCCGATACACGCGCAAGGGAACCCGTCCAGCGCCTGCTCAAAACCGGCACGTGCATCCTGCCTGACGCCGACGAGAAACCGGCACGGTGTCTCGGAGAACAAGGCGACATCGTCGCGGTCAACACCCTCCTGGGGTAGATCCGTCAGTCTTACGGCCGCTCCCAAAGCCCCGGAGAATGCGCTCTCCGCCAGCGCGGTTCCCAGGCCTCCGTCGGAAAGGTCATGACACGACCTGACGAGCCCGTCCAAAATCGCCCTGTGGAGAGCCCGATACATGGCGATTGCGCTCCCGGGATCGACAACCTTGGGCACCTTGTTCCCTATGCGGCCTTTGGAGGCGAAGTATTCCGAGCCGCCGGTTTCGTCTCTCGTCGTGCCGAGCACGTAGATCAGGTCTCCCGGCCTCTTGAAGTCCGAAGTCACCGCCTTGCGCACGTCGGGCACGATTCCCACCGCGGAGAAAAGCACTGTGGGAGGAATGGAGATCTTCGTGTCGCCAATCCCGTAGTCGTTCTTCATACTGTCCTTGCCGGAGATGCAGGGGATCCGATAGGCGGTCGTGATGTCGTACAAGGCCTGGTTGGCACGGACCAGCTGAGCGAGCTTGTATTCCCCGTCCGGCGTCTTTTCCGACTTGACGGGATCACACCAGCAGAAGTTGTCCAATCCGGCCATATGGTCGGGGTCCGCGCCCACGGCAACGATGTTGCGAACCGCTTCGTCGATGACCGCGGCCATCATCCAATAGGTGTCGATGTCGGAATACCGCGGGGCGATCCCGCATCCCACCGCGATACCCCGCATCCTGTCCAACAAAGGACGCAATACCGCCGCATCCCCCGGTCCGTCTTCGTCGGCACCGACCAAGGGTTTCACTACGCTCCCGGCCTGCACTTCATGGTCGTACTGACGGATGAGCCGCTCTTTGGAACAGATGTTCCATCGTCCCATGAGATCCTTCAAAGTCGATGTCAAATCATCCGGGCACGGGAACTCGGGCTCCTCGTGGACCGGCGGCTCCCATCGCGCGGTGAGGTGCATTGCCGGCAGTCCTTCGTGCAGGAAGTCCAGAGGCAGCAGTACGGCAGGCCGATTCTCCCAGAATACCGCGAAGAGCCCGTCATCGGAGTATTCGCCGAGGTCTGTCGCCTCGACATCCAGTTGTTGTGCAAGTTCCATGAATTCATTCAACTTCTCGGGCGGAACAGCCACCGTCATCCGTTCCTGGGCCTCTGAAACGAGTATCTCCCACGGCTGGAGACCCGTGTACTTGAGAGGTGCCCGATCCAGAAAGAGCTTGGCACCGCCGGCTTCACGGGCCATTTCTCCCACGGAGGAGGACAGCCCGCCCGCGCCGTTGTCGGTAATGGATGTGTAGAGCCCCCGGTCACGCGCCATGAGCAGGAAATCGGTCATGCGCTTTTGGGTAATGGGATCCCCGATCTGAACCGCACTGACCGGTGACCCCTCGTGCAACTCTTCCGAAGAAAAGGTCGCACCGTGGATGCCGTCCTTGCCGATCCGTCCGCCGGTCATGACGATACGGTCTCCGGGGCGGGCGCGCTTTTCATGCGATGGTTTGCCGTTTATCACCGCGGGCATGATCCCGCCGGTTCCGCAATAGACCAGCGGTTTGCCGAGGTATCGATCGTCAAAGACCACGGCTCCGTTCACCGTGGGAATACCGCTCTTGTTGCCGCCATGCTCCACTCCTTCCCGCACGCCCTCGAATACCCGGCGTGGATGGAGCAGCCTTGGAGGAATCTCCCCGTCGTAGTCCGGCGGAGCGAAGCAGAACACGTCGGTGTTGAAGATCAGCCTGGACCCCATCCCGGTTCCGAACGGATCCCGGTTGACCCCCACGATGCCCGTCAACGCACCGCCGTACGGGTCCAACGCCGACGGAGAGTTGTGGGTCTCCACCTTGAACACCAGATTCCATTCGTCGTCGAAGCGGATGACACCGGCATTGTCCTTGAACACGGAAAGACAGAAGTCACGCTCGCCCAGTTCCGACCGTATCCGCTGAGTCGATCCTTGGACGTACGTCCTGAAGAGGCTGTCGATCTCTCTGGTCCCCCCGGGTCCGTGATAGAGAATCCGGGCATTGAATATCTTGTGCTTGCAGTGTTCCGACCAGGTTTGGGCCAGCACTTCCAACTCACAGTCGGTGATCCGCTCCCCAAGGCCGTGTGCACGGCGCAGATCGCGGACGTCCCCGCGCTTGAAGTAATCGCGCAGGGTTTGCATTTCCCCGAGGCTCAGTGCAAGCACCCCTTCCCTGCTGATACGCACGAGTTCGTCATCGCCGACGTCCAGATCGAGCGAGCGGACAACGGCTTCTGCGTGCGAGGTCACCCGAGGAACGCCGATATGGGAACGGTCTTCCCCTCGTGCAAAAACTCTCCTCGTCTGGATGAGATCGTTGGCCAGCAGATCCCGGGCAATGGCGTCCGCGTCTTCCCTGGAGATATTGCCCGTGATGAAGTAGAGTTTTCTGGTGTACACTCCTTCATCCGGCGTGAATCGGATGCCCAATGTCCGCTCAACCGCTTCGCGTGCGGTCCTGCCCACGTTGTCGGTCACTCCCGGGCGAAAGCCCACCTCGATGAGCCAGTTGCAGGGAATATCCAACGGTTCGTCGATGGCGGCGTCCTGCACCACGGGATCTCTGAAGACTTCTTCGGCAATGAGCGACAGATCGTCTCGGCTCAATGCACGGTCTATGATGAATCCGTCCGCAACGCGCAGGTCCCGGAGGTTAAACCCAAGATCGGTCGACACCCGCTTCATCATCCGTTGGCCGGCGGGATCTCGGAGCGCCGCTTTCAGGCATACTTCTATTCGATGGGGCATGGTTCATTCCTCTAACGGTCTCATTCCCGCAAAGACGTGTGCCCCGATTATAGTCCAAGATTTTGGGGGGTCAATCATCCGCTCAAACAAAACTTGGAATCAGGCTTGACATATGTGGATTTGCGCCCGGACTACTATCGCCTTCTGAAGATTTGCCTCCAGGCGGCGATTCGTCTCGGTGCATTTGCGCAGAGGATTGACCACTTGACTGTGGTTGCTTAGGGGCTGTCACCCAATAGGCCCATCATCCCTCGGGCCTCTCGGTTCAGCGGTATGGCCGTGGGGGCCGCCGGCAATCGGGGGACATGATCCGATTTTGCGAGTGGCGCCATGCGACCTCGCAAAACTCGGAATCGTGTCCCCCGATTGCTACTTGCAAGGTTTGTTTTGGGACAGACACTTAGATCAAGGCCCAATCGCGTGATGCGAACATCAAACCGCTCAACTCCTTCCCTCAACAGATCGTAGAAACGAATTCCGTCCGATTCGCCAAAAAAAATCTCCCGGCCGCGGGGTTGATGGCAGCCTGCTTCTTTGCTTACTGGAAGGGATGTGCGGTCTTCGTACGGTACGAACCGGTTGCCCCGGCAGTTGGGACGGCCACAAACGTTGGTGAATCCATGGCGACGCGGAGCGGATCGTCAGCCCCAGGTCCCTTGATTAAGGCAGGCGAGGGCACTACCCGAGCAGTACTCTCCGAGGACTCCTCGAAGGGAGAGTACGCTCTGAGCATGGAAGGTGATGGCCTCGGAACGATAGGTACTAACGTGGCTCGTAGTTCGGAGTTCCGCAAAACTCCGCTGGGGCAGTCAGGCTCAGGAGTTCGGCAATGCGGAGCAGGCAGCGGCCGGGGCGTGCGTGAGCTGCCCGGCGTCTCCACGGACTGGAGAATCCTGTGGCTGATCAGTCCGCGCAGTGAGCACGTACTACGTGCATTCACAATGCCGGCTGTGGTCGTAATACTACCTTCCGTCGTGAGAGAACTGACACAATACACTCCTTACGCGGCTGCGTGGGTGATGCATGCTGTGGACAGGTTAAGCTCCATAATAGTCCGGTCCTGTCGTAACCCTGAACACTACTTAATGTAATAGCCGGAAACCTTCCACCTTCCGTCTGAATTCAGCATCGGTACGACGGTTTCAACGGCGGATTTCTTGTTCTCGAATGAACTGTCGAACTGTATCAAAAGGTATTTTCCATCAGGGCTTCCCGGCATCTGCGTCACAAACTTCTTCTCCTTGAGTTTCCGGGAGAGAACCTTTCCTAGAGGCTTCCGAAGCCCGGTAAGAGATCGGTCCCACAGGGATTTTTCCACTGCCGTCTTGAACGGCGAGGCCGCGTCCTCCCAGCTTTGATCATACTTTCCAGAATCCACCAGAGCCAACCAAGTCTCGGCCGCCTTCAATGCCCCGCTTTCATCATCCTCCGCAGCTCCGCCAAGCCCACACAGCGCCAACACAAGCGCGGCGACGGCAACAAATGCCGCCCAATTCTTGATTCTCATCTATCGTTGTCCCTTCGGTACGTATCTTTGCTGATAACCGCGGACATGAACTTAGCACATCTCATCCGCCGGAACCATAGACCGGACTCTCCGGGGGACCGGACTTATCCAGGGTTCTTCGGACGACTTGGAGAAGGTCCTTGACCTCAAACGGCTTATTGACGAACCCTTCGGCTCCTGAGGCAAGTGCATCCTTCATCGGACCGTTGGCCGAGTACCCGCTCGCTATTACCACTTTGACTCTCGGATTGATCTTGAGAAGTTCCTCGAGGCAATGCTTACCTCCCATTTGCGGCATCATCAGGTCCAAAAGAACAAGGGCTATCCTGTCTTGGTTGGAACGATAGACTTCGAGAGCCTCTATTCCGTTGGTTGCCGTCAAGACCGTGTATCCCGCCTTTCGGAGCAACTGTTCCCCGAACTTTCGAATGGATTTCTCGTCATCCACAAGCAGGATGGTTTCAGTTCCAAAACCTGGCAAATGCCGGGTTGCGGCAACATCGTGTTCAATCTTGCCGACAACGGCAGGGAGATAGATCTTGAACGTGGTTCCCGCTCCGGGTTCGCTGTAACAGATGATGTGACCTTTGTGGCTCTTGACAATACCGAACACCATTGCGAGTCCGAGGCCGGTTCCTTCACCAGGCACCTTGGTCGTGAAGAACGGCTCAAAAATATGCCCCATCACTTCCCTGTCCATCCCGTGGCCGGTGTCCGAGAGCGTAAGCAGGACATATTCCCCCGGTTCCACATCCAAATGGGTTCGTGAATAATCCTCATCAAGCGTTACGTTTGAAGTCTCAATGGTCAGTCGCCCACCGTCGGGCATGGCATCCCGGGCATTGACCGCAAGGTTCAGAAGTACCTGTTCCAACTGCCCCGGATCTGCATTGACGGTCATCAGGTGATCGGCCAAGAGGATTTCAATTCGGATCATCTTGGGAATCGTCCGCTCAAGCATCTTTTGGACGCGTGTTATTTCATTGTTCAGGTTTACGGGGCGGGTGTCGGGCTCCAGCCTTCGGCTGAAGGCAAGAATCCTTTTGGCCAATTCACCGCCGTCCCTACCGGCCTGCCGTATGGCATGAAGTCCCTCGTAGTCCGGGTCTGTCGGTTTCTTGTCGAAGAGCAGCATATCCGAATAGCCAAGTATGACCTGAAGAAGGTTGTTGAAGTCATGGGCGATGCCGCCGGCAAGCGTGCCTATGGATTCCATCTTCTGGGCCTGAAGCAGTTGCCTCTGAAGTGCTTTCCGTAAGGTCAGATCTCGTAGGATACCCCGATACCCAATGATGCTTCCGTCTTTCCCAAGATGTACCGATGAGCTGAGCAGGCAGTGCACCTCCTTGCCGTCCTTCTTCCTCAACTTTACTTCAAAGTCTTTTACGAACCCTCTCTTTTCCATCTCTTTCAGGAACCTTTGGCGGTCGGCAGGATTAACATACAATTCGCGGATGTCCTTGCCGATCATCTCCTCTTTCGTATAGCCAAAGAGGCCGCAAAAGGATGCGTTGGCATCCGTTATCTCTCCATCTCTCAAAACAGAGTGCACCCCGTCTATCGATTCTTCAAAGAGGGTGCGGTATTTTTCCTCACTCTGCCGCAGCAACTCCTCAGTCCGTTTGCGCTCCGTGACATCCACCAGCACGCAGACGTTGCCGGTGATGCGACCATCGGGGTCATGAAGAGGCGAAGCGTAGATACTGTAATCGATCGGCGTTCCGTCGCGCCTTGCCCGTCTGACTTCCACGCCGTCGAGGGTCTTACCGCTGCGTATCCGTTCGCGAAAGCCTCTGAACTCCTCAAGACTATCCGCAGGCACGCTCGGGAGCAGGCGGCCCATGACCTCCTCGGCGCTCCACCCGAGCATCTTTTCAGCCGCCGGATTCCAAACCAATTGCACGTTTCCGTCCAGGTCCAAACCAGCGATGGCCGTCGGCGCCGCCTCGATGATGGCCCGGAGCAGGTCGTTCGTTTTCTGCAATTCCATCTCGGCCTGTTTGCGCTCGGTGATGTCCTCCGATATTCCAAGGAGGTATGCCGGCTTGTCGTTCTTGTCCAGGATCGGTATCTTCTTGGTGTGAAGTGTCCGTGTGCCTGTTTTCGTATCTATGGGCTCCTCGGGTATGTCATAGACTTGTCCGTTCTCCAGAACCTCCATATCCTTTTTCGTGAAGAAGTCCGCCTGCTCCTCGGGGAAGAAATCGTAATCGCTCTTGCCGATAAGGTCGTCCCTCGAAAACCCCAAGAGTCGCTCCCCGGCCCTGTTGAATCGGACAAACTTCAATTCCTTGGCATCCTTGATGAAAATCATGTCCGGAATGTTCTCGACGATTGACGACAAGAACTCTTCCCTTTCTCTCAGTGCCTGCTCCGCCTTCTTGCGATCCTCCAGCGCGTTGGCCAGCTTGATGTTGCTATAGCTGAGATTGCCGATTATTCCCGCAAGAGCGGCGTAGAACGACATCGCTGCATCGACTTTCCCGCGGCTCCATCGGGGAACCCTGTCGAGCGCAGCGAGATACTCCTCCTCATTGAATCCATACCTGTGGGCTTGCCGACGGAATGCTTCGTAGTCGGGCATTTCGTCATCGAACAAGAATTGCCCCAGGAAGATATTGCCGACATGTCTGTCGCCCAACATGATGGGCGTGGCCATATCCCACATGTTGTGCCTGCACCGATACAGCTTGAACGTCCCCACCGGAACGTTACGACTGAGTTCGAGATCGCTTTCGATGCACAAGCGGCGGGATTCCGGATTGGCCCGATGGAATTTCGTACAGATATCCTGCCAGCCCGTTCCCACCAACACGTTGCCGTGAAGATCAATGACGCCGATGCCGACGTTCGTCAGTCGATAGAATTCATCCATAAGCTCCTGGATTTTTTCGCCGTCAATAATGTCGGAGAGTTCCAGTTCCTCCACATCGGTCTCCGGGGAGAGTATGGCATCAAGTTTCCGTCGAACGTTCTTTTTGCTCTCGCTCAAAGCTTCCTCCACCCGTCAGATCTCGGTGCGGGCCCGCAGGACGTTGATGTCACGGGACAAACCGCCTACCGGTTCCCCCAAGAGCCGCATTTTGTCCGGAGGGAAGGCATCGGGCCCAGCGGAACAGCCACATGACTCCTTCGTCCATCTCAACGCCGGCGGTCCCCGTGTAACACGACAGACTTCCAAGAGAAAAGATTGTCCTCTCCGGACACGCATCTCTCTTTTCATGGTAACCGAGCCTATGGGGTGAGTCAAATCTGTTCCAAGATGCACCACCGAAAATCGCAGGAGCGGTTTGGTGGGTCGCAGACCACCCGAATCTTCAACCGGTGCGGGAAGCCCCTCCGAAAAAAGTGAAAAACCTCCTTGTTTGATGGACTGGTAGGATATAGTCTCGTGGGGAAGTTCCCCTTTACGCCTGAAGTTGAGCCGTAAAGCGAAAGAGGAGGAAGGCGGTGCTTGATCTCAGCAGCATGGAAAAAGCCGTCAATGCCTTGGACGTCGCACTCGACATTTACGACCGAAATCCCTTGCCGGCAGATGCCCCCGAAAAGGTGGTATTACGGGACGGCGTCATACAACGATTCGAGTTTACCTACGAGTTGTCGTGGAAAATGCTCAAGAGGTACTTGGAGGAGTACGGCTTGGAGAGGCCGGACAGGTTGAGCAACCGGGATCTTTTCCGTGTAGGATATGAGCAGGAACTGCTCGACGACCCGGAAGAATGGTTCCTCTATTTGAGGATGCGGAACCTGACGAGCCGTGCGTATGATGAGGCCAAAGCGACCCAAGTATTCCAAGCCGCGCGAAGGTTTCTTGCCGATGTGAAGGTCTTTTTTGAACGTTTGAAAGCTAAGAACGTATGATCGATATCCGACCCGACCATCTTGAAATCGTAAAGGCCATCCTCAGAAAACATGTGCCTGACGCCGAAGTGCGCGTGTTCGGCTCGCGGGTGACGTCCACGGCCAAGGATCATTCCGACCTGGACCTGGCAATCGTGAACGAGAAGCCCCTGGACTTCCGAACCAAGGCGCTTCTGGAAGAAGCATTCGAAGAATCGGACCTGCCGTTTCGGGTCGATGTGGTGGATTGGGCTGCCGTGGGCGAAGAGTTTCGGCGCATTATCGCTGGGCGATACGAATGCCTGCAATAGCATTAGGAGCGGCTTTCACACCCAGATCCTCGTGCAGTTCGGCCGGGCTCAACGCCTGCCGTCCCTGCCCAAGATGCAGGGGGGGCGTCCATCGCCCCCGACCGATGACAAGACGCAGCTGCTGAATGTGTATTAAAGGAGAGACGATAGTGAAGAAGGCATTGTTGATGGTGTTCACCGGCGACGGCAAGGGCAAGACTACCTCGGCCTTGGGGCTGGCCCTCCGTGCCGCAGGTCACGGGATGAAGGTTTGCTTCATTCAGTTCATAAAGGGCTCGTGGAAGTACGGAGAGATGGAGGCGGTGAAGAGATTCGAGGATTTGATCGACTTCCATGTGATGGGCCGCGGGTTCACGTGGCGGTCGGAGGACCTGGAAAAAGACTCCGAAGCGGCACGCCAAGCATGGGAATTTGCGAAGGAAGCCATGAATTCCAAACGATATCGACTCGTTGTTCTCGACGAGTTCACCTATCCGCTGATCTACGGGATGATCGATCTTCCACCTGTCCTGGAGGCCTTGGCCGGCAGGCCGGCCGACCTGCATGTGGTGATTACCGGCCGTGATGCGCCGGAAACCCTGATTGCCGCTGCAGACCTGGTGACGGAAATGCGGGCGGTCAAGCATCCCCTGGAAGCCGGAATCAAGGCCCAGAAAGGGATCGAGTTCTGATGACAATACGAATCCCCGTAACTTCTCAAAAACCCCGGGCGAATTCCAAGAATTCCCCTCCCCGACCCTCCCCGCAAGCAGGGAGGGAGCGCTTCCCCCCGCTTGCGGGGGGATAAGAGGGGGGAAATGGCCCGGACTTATTGAGAAGTTACGAATCCCCCACGTGCGCTCTCACCAATTGCGTCTTGACTTGAGCGGCCGGATCCCGAACAATTCAGGAGTCAATTTCCGAACAAATCTTCGCTGTACGACAAGAACATGAGGATCGGAAATACGGAGAGCGTCGCGGCCGGATAGGTATTTCAGGGAGGTACAATGCCGCGTGTGTTTGTCTACGGCACCTTATTGAGAGGCGAGGCCAACCACTATCTGCTTTCAGAATCACGTTTCCTGTGTGAGGCAGAGACTGTGCCGGCGTACAGCCTGTTCAACCTGGGCGGCTTTCCCGCCATGTGTTCCGGGGGTTGTACCAGCGTAGCCGGCGAGGTCTTCGAGGTGAGCGGAGAAGTGCTCGATATTCTCGATGAGCTCGAAGAACACCCTGACTGGTACGCTCGGACTCCTATACGATTGTCCGGAGGCATGTCGGCTGAAACCTATCTCATGGACCCCAAGAGAGTCCGGGGACGGCCGTTGATTCAGTCGGGCAATTGGCGCCAAAAGGCGGTTGTGAAAGAGCCGTGCCGGCCTTGAAAGACCGGTCTACTCTCATACTGTCCCTCCGGGACGTTAAGGCTTTCGAGCCCCGACAGAGGCGGCCGAAGGTAGCCCGGTACTTCAGTGCCGGGTCACAAGCCAAGCGAGTAGTCTCACGATCGTTCGGTGACCGACATAGTTGTAACAGTTGCTTTGGGACATACGCTAAATACATCTTTCATCTTTCCCGCTTACACCCCCGGCTTCACCATGCGCCGGCGGATCGACCGTAGGTTTCCGTCATGAACAGAAGCCTTTCCCGCAAGTCGTCGGTCAGCATCTCCGCCAACAGCCTCCACCGCCAATTCCCGTCCGTGACCGACGGCGTGTTCATCCGGTCTTTCGAGCCGAGCCCCAGTATGTCCTGCATGGGAAAGACCGCCATGTCGGCAACCGACATCATGACCATCCGTATCAATTCCCAGTGAATCTCTTCCCCTGGGACCACACGGCCCAGGTAATTGAAGACACGCCGCTTTTGCTCTTCGGTGATTTCGTTCTCGAACCAACCTCTCGCGGTGTTGTTGTCATGGGTACCGGTATAGGCAACACACCTTCTTACCAGATTATGGGGTATATACGGATTGGTCGCCGGGTCGTCCCCGAAGGCGAAGAGAAGGATCTTCATCCCCGGGAGACTGAATTTCTCCATGACTTCAACGACATCCGGGGTGATGACCCCAAGATCCTCTGCTATGATGGGTAGATCGGGAAATCTTTCCACAACGGCCTTGAAGAAGCGAGCCCCGGGTCCGTCCGTCCACGTTCCGTTCATCGCGGTCTTCTCACCGGCCGGGACTTCCCAAAACCCGACAAATCCGCGAAAGTGATCGATCCTCACCAGATCGCACAGCTTCACGTTGTGCCCGATCCGTTCCATCCACCAGTCATAGCCGGATTCTTCCAGAACCTCCCACCGGTAAATGGGATGTCCCCACAACTGGCCGGTCCTGCTGAAATAGTCCGGGGGAACCCCTGAAACCACAAGGGGCGACTTGCACTCGTCAAGCTTGAACATGTTCGGATGCGCCCACACATCGGCACTGTTGAAGTCGACGTAGATGGGAACATCGCCGAAGATTCGCACGCCCTTGCCATTGCCGTACTCTCTGAAAGCCTTCCACTGCTTGTAGAAGATGTACTGAAAAAACTTGGCCCGTTCAATGATCTCACTCAGATCTTGTTCGGCGCGCCGTACGGCTTCCGGATGCCGGTCACGCAGTTCCTCGGGCCACCGGTTCCAGACCTGCCCTACGAAGCGGGCCTCAAGCGCGGCGAAGAGCGCGAAGTCATCGAGCCAGTACGTGCTCTCAACGCAAAACTGCTCATAGTCCGCCGGCTTGTCGCGGCCGGCGAACGATTTGTACGCCCGTTCCAGGATTTCCTTCTTGAATGCAACGACTGACGGGAAATCGACTCGATCTGCAGGAAACTCCGGACGGGCCTGTAGATCGCTCTCTTGAAGCAAACCATCGCGGACCAGGAGTTCGGGGCTTATCAGCAAAGGATTTCCTGCAAACGCGGACGGACTCAGATACGGTGAATAGTGATCGGGCCGAGGAGGGTTCACGGGCAGGATTTGCCAGAGACTTTGCTTGGTTTCGGACAGGAAATCCGCAAACCGATAGGCCGACGGCCCCAGATCGCCTATTCCATACGGGGACGGAAGCGATGTGAGGTGGAGGAGTATGCCGCTCAATCGTCTGGTCATCACAGCAGTCACCACGATGGGAGTGGTCCCTCATACACCGAGAGACCGAATACCGGCTGAACAGTACCACAGGCAGACCGGTCTTTGCCAGATGAAACGGTCGCGCATCGGAAGTTGCCGGAGAAATTGATATAGGGAGCGTTTTGGGTTGCAACGGGCGCAAGTCACGGCTAATCTGCGAGCGAATGAGGAATCCGGGAGGCCGACACTTGAATATTCTGCGACGGGTAATCCTAAGAGGGTTCAAATCCATCAAAGCAATGGACCTTGAACTGCGTCGTTTGAACGTTCTGATTGGTGCCAATGGAGCAGGCAAAAGCAACCTCATTTCCTTTTTCAAGATGCTCAATGAGATGACGGCCGGGAGACTCCAACAGTACATCGGGACCACGGGACGTGCCCAATCCATTCTGCATTTCGGTCCCAAGGTGACTCCGCAGATGGAGGCTGAACTGGAGTTCGAGGTGGCCGGCTCCTTGCATACCTATACCATAGTCCTAAGTTACGCTGCGGCTGATACACTGGTCTTTGCCCGCGAGTGGTTGGGATGCCGCCGGCAAGATCATCGGAAGGTACCGGCGCGCTCTCTTGGGACGGGACATCAGGAATCTCGTATCGGGCAAGAGAAATACGATATCGAACCAGCCGCGGGAACCGTCTGGGACTTCCTCCGCCATTGCCTGGTATACCACTTCCACGATACATCACACACAGCCCGTGTCCGTCAATACTGCTACACCGGTGACAACCTGTGGTTGATGCCGGATGCCGGCAACTTGGCCGCCGTCCTGCTTCGCCTTCGCGAAACAACCGATGGGAAGGCTTACAGGCGAATCGTCGGCACCATCCGTCTGATTGCACCGTTTTTCGATGATTTCTACCTGGAACCGGCTGGTATGAACAAGCAGGACGTCATGTTGAATTGGCGGGACAAAGGCTCGGATCAAGTGTTTGGCCCACATCAGCTTTCCGACGGCACTCTGCGCGCCATGTGCCTTATCACGTTGCTCATGCAGCCGGAAGGTGATACGCCGGACATCGTCGTGGTTGATGAACCTGAATTGGGATTGCACCCGTACGCTCTGAATGTGATCGCATCCCTGTTCAAGAAAGCATCTCACCACGCGCAAATCCTCGTCAGTACTCAATCCAGCTCGTTCCTTGACAACTTCGACGCCGAAGACGTGGTTGTGGTGCAACGGGAAGACAAGGAATCCCTGTTTATGAGGCCCGACCCCGAGATGCTGGAAGCGTGGCTCGACGAGTACAGCCTTGGTGAAGTGTGGGAGAAGAACGTCATTGGCGGAGGTCCGCACTGATGGCACGACTCTACCTCTTCGCCGAGGGCAGGACCGAACAGACTTTTGCCGATACGGTGCTGAAACCGCACCTCGCCGGATTCGAGGTGTACGTGCACAAGCCGGTGCTCATAGCCCACGCGAGGAAGAAAGGTAGAGTCCATCGAGGCGGCGGACGCAGGTACCCGGCGATGAAGAACGACATCTTGCGACGCCTCTCTCAGGAGAAAGGTAGGGATGTGTTCTTCACTACGATGATCGACCTGTACGCGATCCATTCCGATTTCCCGCGGCTGGATGAAGCCGAGAAACTCCGTCAGGGTTCCTCGGGAACGAGTTGAGTTTCTGGAGCAATCCTTTGCCGACGACATTGGCGACTCGCGGTTTTTGCCGTACATCCAGTTGCATGAATATGAGGCGTACCTGTTTTCCGATCCATCCCAGTTTGGGTGCTTCTACGACCATCACGAAAAGCAGATTGGGGAACTGAAGGCAATCGCGGATAGACACGCCAATCCGGAACTGATTGACGACGGCATGCACACGGCTCCCAGCAAACGCATCATCGCGCATCTGCCCGACTACGAAGACGCAAAATCCGCCATAGGACCACAGGTGGCCGAACTGATCGGTCTCGACGTGATCCGCTCAAAATGCCCCCACTTCGCGGCGTGGCTGACGCTTCTCGAGAAATTGGGCGGGAATGCGCCGATGCTTGAGCGAACGACGGAGTAATGGAAGACTGTTCTTTTGGGTGTAGGAGGGGCTCGATATTACGCAGGGGCGCAAAGCGCCCCTGCGGTTTATGCGCCCGTGGTGAAAGGTTGGGGGGGGAACAGGGCTATGCGAGCCCGCTACAGGCGCAGTTCGAAAGAGTGTTGACCGCTCAAAAACTCTCTCCACTTGCATGTCTTTAAAGCAACTATGATGCCAATTTGGGGATCTATTCGAATAAAATAGGAGAGTTTCGTGATTCCAGTGGGTTAACCACCCCGTTACCAACCCGGCGCTTCACCGGAGATTCTTCACTCCGTCATGCAAATGCGCATAAATCACTCGCGCATCGAACTCACATGCGTAATATCAAATAGTTAACCGAGACTTGATGGGCCTAATTGACTCATTGGACCGGATATCGGGCGTTGAAAAAGCACACCATGTTGCAGCTGCATGCTTGAACGCGCAACCGGTTACGCCAAGGCTTCACCGCGCCGGGAAGACGGGCGGGACGCCCGCTCTTGAAGATGACGGGCAGGGACGCCCGTCCCACGATGTGCGACGGGCTTGGTCTCTGTCTTTCGTAGCCCCGGCCTCCGTGCCCGGATCTTGTTCTTGCCGGGACGCTACCGCGCACTTGCGGAATCCGCGACCGTATTATGCCGGAGAACCCTAAGTTTCCATTGCCGCGTTGATTTGCCTCAACGCGCCGGGGGTATGTCGGCCCACGGTCGACGCGGATTTTTTCACCGGGCGGGGGCGGAGCGTGCCGGATCGAAAATGTCGATAATTTCTGTTCTTGCGCTTCCTTAGAAGCGATTCGTTCTATCAAGTATATCATCTCATAAGAGAATTAGTTCTTGACTTGGTTACTGGCATAACATATCCTTGATTCAAATCTCCTAATTGACTTTGAGACTACGGTAAAGAATTGACGATACCCTCAGCTATCACATTGAATCACTCGATTTATCAGGCGGCACGGAATCCCCACGGACAACTCGGGGCGGCTCGGTTTCAGCATGCAGCCCCCGGAACGAGAAACTCGGAATAACCGACATCGAAGGGAGAAAAAGGAATTATGGAAAACAAGGTGAGCCACGCATTGTACATCCTGCAGGAACCGGTACAATACGTCTGTCTTCTCTTCATGGCGAGCATGTACGCCATGAAGATCCGTCAGCTGATGAAGAAGCCCGGTCCCCCGGAAAAGGCGGAGCTTAAAGGGGACCGCTACGCGGGGGCCGTGCATTCCCTGGCCAATGTCTTAAGACCGTGGGGGATGGAAAGCACAAGAAATCACCTGTATTTCTATGCAGAATTTGTTGTCTTTCATATCGCTGTGGCTCTTACTATCGGCTCCACCTTTTTCATTCCCCTTACTCCATGGTTGATGACGCCCCTGGTATCCAAGGTGATCATGGTCTTCATGGGACTGGCATTTCTCATCGGATTGCGCCGGATATACCGCCGGTTCACCGTGCCGGAAATCCGCATCATCAGCAGCCCGGATGACTACTTTGCAATAATGCTGATGACCGCCTTCTTCGGGGTCGGGTTTATTACCATGTCCCTGTGGATTCAAGGCCGGCCGGAGACCGGATGGATGTGGATCTTCTTTCTCATGACCACGTTCTTCCTTTTGTATGTTCCTTTCAGCAAGATCTCTCATTACGTCCTGTATCCTTTCGGCCGGGTCATGTACGGCCAGATTTTCGGGGGGCGGGGAGTGCTGAACAGGAACGTCCGTGAAAACTGATTGAGCAGAGAAAATACGCTTGGGAGGAGATACGATGGCCGAGCCGGCAGAATTCAAAGCACAACGGGAAGAAGAAACCCAGCCGATAAAGCTTGGGACGCAAGAAGGGAGAAAGTGGCCCGTCAAGGAAGCGTTCACGCCCGAGGTTCTGCAGAAGATGGAAGAGCTTCTGCCGGGCAAGTTGAATCGGATTACCGCGACATCATTGGCCGGATGCATCCACTGCGGCATGTGTTCCGAAGCCTGTCACTACACGCGCTCCATACCTGACGACAAGACGCTTCTCCCCGCCTACAAGGCGGACCGTTTCCGAAAGTGGTACAAGTATCGCTACGATTGGATGGCCAAGATGTTCCCGTCATTCGTGGGAGCTCGGCCGTTGACCAAAGAGCTTGCCGACGAAATGTACGACAAACTGTGGGGAGGCTGCACCATGTGCCGCCGGTGCACGTTCAACTGCCCCATGGGCGTCGACTACGGCATGCTGGTCCGTGCAGCCCGGGGGATCATGTGCGAGGCGGGCCGGATACCGCAACACCTTCAGGACACCATCGACACCCACTACAATTCCGGCAACAATATGGCGGTGCCTCACGACGAGTTTATCGAAACCATCGAGTGGATCGAAGAAGAACTCCGGGACGAGGACGGCTGCGAGAACTTTACGATACCGCTGGACAAGAGGGGAGCGAAGTACTTCCTTACCCTCAACCCGAGGGAACCCAAGTATTATCCGCTGACCATTCAGGCAACCGCAAAGGTTCTCAATGCGGCCGGCGTGGATTTCACCATCTCTTCACGGTACTGGGACCTCACCAATTATGCGATGTTCAACGGCATCGACAAGGATGCCAAGCTCTTTGCCTCGTGGATCTTCGACGAGATGAAGCGGTTGGACTGCGAGTATCTCCTCTCCGGCGAATGCGGCCACGGTTACCGCGGCTTACGATGGGAGCTTCCCAACTGGCTTGGCGGTGTCCCGTTCAAGATCACGAGCGCAATGGAACTCTTTGCGCAGTTGATTCAACAGGGAAAAATCAAACTCGACAAATCCGTCTGGGACGGCCAGGTGTTCACCTACCACGATTCGTGCAACATAGCCAGATCGGGAGGGGTTTGGGAAGAGCCCAGGATCGTCATCAATGCAGCGGTGAATGATTTCCGGGAAATGGAACACAATCGGGAGAACAGCTTTTGCTGCGGCGGAGGCGGAGGGGCTCTGGCCATGCCCGAATTCTCACCCCGCCGCATTGCCGCCGGCAAGATCAAGGCCGATGAGATCAGAGCCACGGGCGCAACCGTGGTGCTTCAATCGTGCCACAACTGCACCGACCAGTTGAAGGAGATCTGCGAGCACTACAAGATCGATGCAAAGGTTATGAACCTCGCGGAGCTCCTCACTGAGGCAATAGTACTGCCTTAGGGCTCCGGTTCCTAAATACGGTCGCACATTTTCGTCTCGCAGCCGGCTCGGGTGCCGGCAAGAACAAGATCCGGGCACGGAGGCCCGGGCTACGAAGGATTACGGAAAGGCTCGTTCATCTTCGTGGGACGGGCGTCCCTGCCCGTCATCTTCCGGGGCAGCTTGTGCGACCGAATTTACGCCACTGGGCACTTAGGGCTCCGTTTCCCAAACAACCGCGATTCGCGGATCACGACTGACCATGAAAGTCCGCCCGGAGCCGGGTCGAAGACCGGGCAGAGCCCGTAGGATAGGCATTCCCGGGCAGGAGCCCGGGAACGAGAAAGAATGGACATTTCCTCTTGTTCCGACAATGCCGGATTAAGTTGGCGCTTATGGGCGACGTCCGGGAAACTCGGACGGCAGTCCCGAAGAACGCGGCCCTTGACGCATAAACGCTCATCAAGACCAAGGAGGGTTGATATGGCAAAGAAAGTGTTGATCATAGACGACGAGCCGGACATGGTCACGTTTCTGTCCACGCTTCTGGAAGACAACGGGTACGGAATAGTCACGGCTGTGGACGGGGAAGACGGCCTTCGGAAGGTCAAATCGGAAAGACCCGACCTGATAAGCCTTGACCTGCTCATGCCCAATAAGACGGGGATCAAGATGTTTCGGGAACTGCGAAAAGATCCTGAAGTAGCCGATATTCCCGTAGTAATGGTTACCGGATTCGGCAAGGACGACGTGCCGAGCATGGATTTCAAGAAATGGGTTCACGAGCGGGCCATAAGACCTCCGGAGGCATATATAGAGAAGCCCGTGGATAAGGATGTCCTCTTGAAGGCCGTCAAACAAGCCATCGGATAGCAATTTCCCGGACTCTGCGGCTCGAGAGTGCTGCCTGACGCGCCCTTGAGCCGCAGATGAGTACTTGCCGACCATGCTCAATAACCTTACTCAGTTACTCAAGAAGTTTACCGGCAGCCTGAGCTTCAAGCTCAGTTTCTATGCAGGCCTTATAATGTTCCTGGCATTGTTGACCTTTTCCTATCACAGTATCTTCACCCACGAGCAGAACCTCATCACTCGCATGATCCGGGGCGCTGTAAGGGATTCCGGCGTAATCAAAGCCGCCATTTGGAACAGCATGATGACCAAGGATAGGGACCTCATCCGGGAGATCCTTCATGCCATAGTCCGCGAAGAGAACATCGAGGCGATACACATCTACGACGCGAAAGGACGCCTCCGATATGCGAGCGGCCCGGATTCTGCGGAATCCGCAGTTGATACGAGGGTATTGCGGCTTATCGAAAGTCATCGCGTCCAACACGAAATATCTGAAGACGGCACGTCGCTGCGCGTTGCGAATCCCATTCTCAACACCAAAACCTGTTCCACTGCGGCCTGCCATGCACATCCCGAGACCGGAAAACCGCTGGGCCTACTGGAAGTGAAGCTCAGTCTGGCGGGAGTCAACAAGGAGATTTCAAGGAGCAGCCGGAACACTACCTTTTTCGCAAGTATACTCTTTCTTTCCATCACCACCATTATCGGTCTCGGAGTGGTCTTCCTGGTCAATCCGGGAATCAAGAAGCTGCTGGACAACTCTGCACGGTTGGGCCGCGGGGAATACGATCCAGACCGGCCGACTACGGGTAGTGACGAAATCGCCGAACTGGAGCGGGCTTTCGACCGGATGAGCCGCGAAATCAACGACCGGACGGCCAGGCTGGAAGCCGGCCGCAAGATGTACAAAGATCTCTTTGACGAAGTCCCGTGCTACCTCACGGTTGTAAATAGGGACTACAAAATCGCCGGGGCCAACAACGCGTTCCGGGGAGCGTTCGGCGAGCAGGTCGGAAAGCATTGCTATGCCGGGTATAAAGGCTTGTCCTCAAGATGTGTGAATTGCCCGGTCGAGAGGACATTCAGAGACGGAATGTCCCACCAGTCGGAGGAAATTTGGGCCGTCAACGGCGACAAGGCCTATGTGATGGTGAAGACGTCTCCAATTCTTGACGAATCGGGGCATGTTGCGGAGGTCTTGGAGATGTCGGTGGACGTCACAAGACTGAAACGGCTGCAACTGGAAGTGGAAAAAAAGGAGCAAGAGTACCGGTATCTCTTCGAGAACGCACCGTGCTACCTTACCGTTGTCGACGGAGACTTCAACATAGTCCGGACAAACCGGCGCTTTGATCGGGACTTTGGGGAGCATACCGGCAAGAAGTGCTTCCAGGTATACAAGAATCAGGATTCCAAATGCAGCAATTGCCCGGTTGAAAAGACTTTCGTCGACGGCCGGACACACCATTCGGAGGAGACCTGGCGGCGAAACGGGGAAGATACGCACATTGTCGTCTACACGGCACCGATCAGAGACGCCGAGGGGCACATCACATCCGTGATGGAGATGAGCACGAATATCACGGAAGTTAAGCGTCTCCAAAACGAACTGGCCGTCCTCGGCGAGACAATAGCGGGAATGTCCCACACGATCAAGAACATCCTCTGCGGACTTCAAGGCGGAGTCTATGTGGTGGACTCGGGATTGCTCCGCGGCAGGCAGGACAGGGTCGCCGCGGGCTGGGAAATGGTCAAGAACAACGTCGAAAAGATCTCGGATCTGGTCAAGGGCATCCTCTATGCGTCCAAGGAGCGGGAACCGGAATACAAAGAGGTGGATCCCGGCGGTCTGCTCAAAGAAATATGCGACCTGTTCGAGTCGAGAGCAGGGTCTGAAGGAATCGGGCTGATAAGGGCCTTTGATCTACGGCTCGGCACGTGCCTGCTCGATCCGGCCGCAATTCACAGCGCGGTGTCCAACCTGGTCTCCAACGCGCTGGAGGCCTGCCGTAACGTAAACGATTCCCGCCGGCAACAGATCGTAGTGGGCGGCTGCATTGAGGCAGGACGACTCTTTCTTCAGGTGAGCGACAACGGCTCCGGCATGCCGCCGGAAGTCAAGGAGAAGCTTTTCAACAAATTCTACTCCACCAAGGGGGGCAAAGGGACCGGTCTCGGACTTGTCATTACCAGGAAGGTAGTTGAAGAGCACCGGGGCATCATCCAAGTGGAATCGGCCCCCGGACGCGGAACCACGTTCACCATCGAAATTCCCGTGAAGCCGGCGGACACCTCCGGTGCTCTAAAGGCGGCAGTTTGAAGCGTGATGTAAAAAGGACCACGATATCCATAGGAGGACATTATGCAGGGAATCGGACTTTGCGCCATATTTTCCAGGCAGGGCGACTGGGCCTTTGATTATGCCCTCGCCTTGGCAAGGAAACACAAGACCAGGCTCAACATATTTCAGTTCCTCGAGTCTCCGTATGCAATCCGGCGGGACATGGTCTTTGTCGACGCGGAGAAGACCAAGACGGCACCGGTCAGTCCGGAGATAATCGCGGAAAAGGACAAGGAACTGCGCATGGCGTATGATGAGCGCCTGGGGGATGCCGTTGATGTGGGATTCCGCCTTTGCGAAGGCAGCAGTGAGTGGGAACTGAAGAAATGCTTCAGGAAAGGGGACTACGAGGTTCTCGTGGTCGGCTACAACGGCAAGGGAGCAGACTTTGGCGGAACCACCACCATAGAGGAGTTTGCCGACAGGTTCTACGGTCCGCTCGTACTCGTGGGACCCGACAGTGCCGATGAGTTCCATGTCAATGAAAAGGCCAAGAGTATTCTGGACCAGCTGGAAATCCCGGACGGGAAATGGAAGCTGCTGAACGGCAAGTAGATTGTGCTGGTCCCGTCGGCACGAAGAGCGGGCTGCGCCCGCCGGAAAGACGGAACCGGATGCGTCGACGTATTTCCGAACTCGGTCGCCTGGTGCTTTGTGGGGAGAATACGGTAACGAATCAGGAGCCTCTCCTCACATTAAATCCCATTAGGGTCTGTCACAAAATCGGCCTATCATTCCTCGGGCCTATCTTCAATGGCATAGCCATAGGGGCCGTCGGCAATCGGGGACATGATCCGATTTTGCGAATGGCGTCATGCGACCTCGCAAAACTCGGAATCGTGTCCCCGGATTGCCAAGTGCTTCATTTCATAAGTTCGGTCACACATTGTCGTCTCGTTGCCATGTTGGGTGCCTGCGACAAGAATATCCGGGCACGGAGGCCCAGGCTACGAAGAACAGAGACCAAGCCGGTCGTACACCGTGGGACGGGCGTCCCTGCCCGTCATCTTCCGGGGCTCAGGTTGTGCGACCGTATTTGCGCCATAGAACACTAAGTCGCCGGCAACAAAGGGTCTGAAAGGAAAGAATCGCGGTGGAATTCTCTACTACGGAAGAGTTTCGGATTAAGGCGCACGAATGCTTCAACAGAATCTTTGAACTGCTTGTCAAGGTCGACGGCGTGGCCAAAGAAGGCGCCGAGAGAGAAGAAGCAAACGGAAAGTATGGCGAAATGAGCGAGTTACGTGACTGGGTGGAAGAAATCATTCTTCAGTGCCACCTTGCCTGGCAGTACCATCGTCTTTCCAGGGGCCCCGAGTCGCACGACACGTGGGATGCGGTGGAAAACACGCCGAAGCAGGAGAATCCCGGAAAGTGAGAAGAACCTCCTCGAATCGAGATGTGAATGACCATCCCGAGATAAGGGGTTGTCACAAAATCAACCCGGCATCCTGTGCTCCCCCGATAAGGAGGCAAACTATTTTCTTGACACCGAAACCAGCGCCATGTTATAGAAGTCCCACAAAATAGTGTAATTTATGGGTTCGGACCGGGTAAGGTCCTGCGGGCGTAATCACGGGGTCAACGAGGAGTCACAAGTGTCATGGAATGCTCGCTTGGCGGTGGGGTTGGGTCCTGTTTTCGGGTCAACACGTTAAGAGTGCTCGTCCTCTCCGCTGTTGCCCTCTGCCTTACTTGTTTTCTGCTTGTCCCTTCAGATTCAAGAGCGCAGTTGCTGCCGGGCAAAGGATCCTGGGCAGGCGATCTTATTGCCGCAGGTTTGACTGGTCAGGTAAATGGGGAGTCGGCGGGATCTTACCAGCAGAGGGAGTCCATAGTAGGGAACTGCCGGAAATCCCTCGGGCCGCTGGGTACTTTTTCTGCGGGTTATGACTACCTGTCTTTCGTCTCCTCAGAATTCATTCGCATCAACGAATTCAGCCTCGCTTATAGCTATCCCCTGGTGGATAACGAGCACTCCTCGGTAGAGGCATCGGCGAGCGCTTGCTTGAATAGCATGGGTAAAGTCCCCGAGGCCCTCGGCTGGGCTACGGCTGCCTTAAGTTTTGAAGCATCCGCGGCGACGCAGCTCCGCGGCGGGTTGTATGCCGCCATGAGCGGAGGCTACGACACCGTCCGGCGAGAGGGCACATGGATCGGAGGCTGCCACGGCACATTCGACTTCTATCAAGTGTTCTCTGATTTCGCCATGGCGAATGTGGGGATCGCCTATTACCAGGAATCCTCCGGAGAATTGCTTGGGCTGTCGGCTGAGGCGCCCGCCATAACCGAGATTGTGCTTGGGCTCCAGCAGAGTCTCTTCAACAATGACGGCCCCAGCCTCAGCCTCAAGTGGTCGAACTATCTGTTGAACACAGACGGTAAGGTGTGGGGCTCCCTGGTGTCGGCGTCTGTTACATCCAACTTCCTGTCGATAGGCGGACAGTACGGCTTTGACCCATTCAATGGGAGATATTACGGCGCATCGGTTTCGATCGGACTCGAATTGTGAGCAAGAGGTACTACTGCGATCCGCTAAGCCGGACCATGAGGAGCGATGAGGGATGGACACCATATTCATGCCGTTTCAATCTAGGGACTACTCGGGTCCGTATTGCGCGGTCAATCCTGTCCAGGGCGTTCATTGCCCGGGAAATGATTGCGGACCCGTCGCCTTCTCAGTCGGCCGGTCGAGCTTGCTATTAAGCCCGTCGAGGTCCTTAGGAACAGGCACCCACGGAGTCCGCCTCCCAGACGAATGTGTTGCATCTGATCAGGTGTGGACATGGCTAACCAGAATTGTAGGTGCAGTCCTAATAATTCTGAGCCTTGGTCTGGGGACTGCGGCGCAAGCGCAGATGGATCCGAATGCCGCGCGCGCCATCCTTGATGCACCAGGTAACGCAATTGATTCAGCGGGGCGAGGACTACGGGATTGGTGGAACGGTCTGTGGAATCCGCCGCCACCTCCGCCTACGATAACCCCGAGGGATACCGTCCCCAAAAAGATTATCAAGAGCAAACCGAAAAAGCAAAAACACAATTTGGTTAATAAGGGTAAGAGGAAGACAGCGAAGAGACACTGTAAGGGCTTGTCTGAGACGTGCAGTTCCAACGCTGAGTGTTGCAGCGGTAATTGCCAACAGATAGGTAAAGTCAAGATATGCAACTGATCGACCGACCATGACCTCCAGGCGGATTAAACCCTTTCGGCTGGGGGCGAAGGTCCTATGCGGTGAACCGGTCCCGGCCGTGTTTGGATTCCTTGCATTATGAAACAGCTGAGTGTGTGACCCGGGTATGGACGGCTATTTCGCCGGGGGGGAAGTGCCCAATGGATCGAGTCCCGGCCCCTTGGATTGATGAAGAAGGTCCGAGACGATGGCGGCGTACTCGTCCACGAGGATGAAGTGAGCCTTCAGCAGTCGGGAACCATTCATCGAACGTAGGCCCCCAAAGGAGTAGGCTGCGAGCGCAAGAGCTTCCCGATTCGCAACAACGTCAAGGCCTTGGGGGCAATTCCTTTCAACCAGAGCCCCAAATGGCACTTCCGCTTCGCCGAGAAGTTCAACAGCCGGTCGGTTCTACAGATCCGCGACCAACTGGTCAGGTACTACAAGGGCCGGAAGATCCATCTCATTACGGGCAACGCCAATTACCACAAGTGCCCCGCAGTGCGAAATCGGCTCAAAGACAAAACCGCGATTGTCGAGATTCACTACCTCCCACCCTATTCTCCGGAACTCAACGCAACCGAGCACGTCGGGAGAAAGGGTCAAGCGTATGAGTACCCACAACAGATTCTTCGCTTCACTGGACCAACTGCACGAAAAGGTCTTCCGTCGATTCAATCGTTTTCAGGATACCCCCGATTCCGTCAAAGGAACGAAAATCCGCTTTCTCCTGAATTCATTGATCACCGGCTCTGACTAGGACGGGGTCCCGACCGTGGAAGGGGACAACTATTATGAAACGCTCAGTCGCACTGGTCGCTCTCATAATTCTGCTCGGTATGCCTATGCCGTGTCCTTCCCAGGGACAGTCTAAGGCGGAGGGGATGCGCCTATTCTCTCAGGCACAGCTCTTGCACTCAAAAGCAAGGAACAACGCCGACCTGGAACTCGCCGTGCAGAAGTATCAACAGGCCCTCACGACTTTTGAGCGAGTCGGATTCGAGAAAGGAATCGGCTTAACTGCTGGAAGTCTAAGCAACATTTATGGGCATTGGGGTAATAGTGAAAAGGCCTTGGAATACCTTCAGAAAGCCTTCGCGAATTTTCAGAAGATCGGTGACGTTGGGAACGTCGCCCAAGCCTCGGGCAACATGCTGTTCTATGAGGCACAGGCTTTGGAGCGTAAAGCAAAAACCAATGTAGAGCTGGAGCAAGCGGTGCAAAAGTATCGCCAGGCTCTCACGATGTATGAGCGGATCAGATTCGAGGAGGGAATCTGCCGCACTGCCGGGAATCTTGGCAACATTCTTGGGCATTGGGGTCAGTGGGATAAGGCTCTTGAACATTACCACAGGGTTCTCGAAATATCCCAAAAGACGGGTGACCTTAGAAACGTGGGGAAGAGCTTGGGCAACATAGGTGCGGTGTACTATCATTGGGGAAAAAACGCCAAGGCCTTGGAATTCTATCAGAAAGACTTGGCCATATGCAGGAAGATCGGCGATGCAAACGGAGAACGAGCCATACTAATGAACCTGGGGAACGTGTGTCGAGCCTGGGGACGATATTCTCAGGCAGTGAGCTTCTATGAGAAAGCTTTGGGAATAGCCGGAAGAATACGAGACACCCGAGGAGAGGGGGATGTCCTGAACAATTTGGGAAATGTCTATTCGGACTGGGGCCGGTATGACAAGGCGACGGAACTCTACGCAAGAGCGCTGGAAATCCGGAGAAGGACAGGGGACGTTCGTGGTGAAGGGGGATCACTCCACAATCTTGCGAAGATCTATATGTTCCACGGTCAATACGCAAAGTCGGCGGAATTCTTAGAGAAAGCCCTAGCTCTATTTGTGAATATCAATGACCCGAATGACCAGGTTGCCGGTCTAATAGGTCTGGGAACCCTGTTCATGAATTGGGCTCAGTATGCGAAGGCACTGGAGTTTTTCGATAAGGCACTTATGATATCAAGGAAGATTGGTGATGTTAAGGGCGAGGCGCATAGCCTGGTTAGCTTTGCCGAGGTCTACAGGACTTCCGGACAGAACGGGCGGGCGCTGGAATTCTACGACAAGGCTTTGCAGATTCAGCGCAAGATAGGTAACTTAAGAGAACAGGGCGTGATACTTACTTATATAGGAGCAACCTATCGGGGTAAAGGAGAACAAGACAAGGCGCTGTCCTCCTATCGGCAGGCCATGGCACTCTATGTGAAGCTAGGGATCCCTGTGGCCCGGCTGGAGGTCTTTATTGGTGATCTGTATCTCGATATGGGCGACATTGACAAAGCGGAACCATTTATGAAAAGAGCCGCCGGCGATTCATCTCTCGAACCGGATATTCGCCATTATTCTTTGGCTCGGCTGAGTCTCGCCAAGGCCGATTATTCTGAGGCCGGGACTTGGTACAAGAAGATGCTGCAATCTTGCGAACAAAGCCGAGATTCTGAGAATCTTTTTATCGCTTATACAGGATTAGGAATGTGCCTTGAAGGTATGGGAGAAAACCTCCAAGCGATAGAACATTACCAACAGGCTGTTGCATTGGCTGAAGATATCAGGTCGAGCCTCACTCCTTCCGAGCGGGAAGCTTTCTTGGAGGGCAGAGCAGGCGGTTTTCACAGGACTGCGCCTTACGAGGGGCTTGCTCGAGTGCTCGCAAAAATGAACCGCCCCGTGGAGGCTCTCAGAGAGACCGAATACACCAGAGCAAGAACCTTCGCAGAGGCAATATCGAGGAGGAGCGACTCAAGCGGGATTGATGTTCCCAAGAATCTTTCGGAGCGTGACTCTGAGCTAAACAATGAGTTATCAGCCCTTATGAGAAGTCTCCATAAGGCTTATCAGAAGCAAAACAAAGAACAGACGGCAGTCCTTGAACCTCAAGAGAAAGAAGCCAGGAAGAAACTATCTCTTCACGTTGACATGCTCCGAAAGGAGTATCCTCTTTTTGCAGCTACCAAGTATCCTCAACCCATGGCTCTATCTCAGACCGACCTGAAAGATGACGAGTGGGCGCTGGCGTACCACGTGACCGATACGGGCATCATCATCTACCTGTCAAAAGGCAAGACACTGCTGAAGGGGCTATTCAAACCCATTCCGAGAAAAGAAGTTGACGAACTGGTCCGTAAATTCCGTCAGCCCATGGAGATCGGGCCCGATGATTCCGTGGTCAAGAAACTCGCTGCGTTTGACTTCGTCTCAGGCAAGCAACTCTCGGATCTCCTGCTCTCGGAAATCCTGTCCGACCTGCCCAAAGACACCCCCGTAATCATCTTGCCCGATGGTTCCTTGGGAGTCGTGCCGTTTGAGATGCTGGTGCTCAACGACGGCGGAAAGGTCATGACGGACAAGAATGTGCCTTACACGACAGGTGCCGAATTCTTCGGAGACCGCAACCCGATTTCTTATTATCAGTCGATCACGGCACTCACATTGGTTCGCACTCTCGGCAAGCAACAAGAGACAACCGACAGATTACTAGCCATGGTCGATCCTGTTTTCTCTTCGGACGATCCCCGCCTCATGAAACTTGCCAAGGACAAGAAGGAGACCCTGCTGAGAGCGATTCCCAAAGACCTGCTCATGTCCATACAGACTGAAAACGGTCTCACTTTTCCGCGTCTACCGCTCACGGGTCAGCTGGGAGAGTCTTTGAAGAAAGCCGATGCCGCCCATACCGACCTGTATGAAGGCACCGCTGCCAAGAAATCAGTCCTGTTTGAAAAGGACCTCACTGCCTACCGCTCACTCGTGTTCGGCACTCACGGATACTTTGGCAAAGACCTGCCGGGCATACAAGAGCCGGTGCTGGTACTGAGCCTCGTTGGAGAAGCCAAGGGCAATGACGGCTTCTTGAGATTGAGTGAGGTCATGGGCCTCAAGATCAACTGTGACATCGCAGCCCTCACGGCGTGTCAAACCGGGCTTGGTCGACACGTGTCGGGTGAAGGCACGATGGGAATGGGCAGAGCTTTTCAGTATGCAGGAGCCAGGAGCGTACTGATGAGCTTGTGGTCTGTGGCGGAGAGTTCCTCGGTGGATCTCGTAGAGAATTTCTTCAGGCATCTGAAGGAAGGCAAGAATAGGCTGGAGGCCCTGAAACTGGCAAGAGAAGAAATACGGAAGGCGGGATATGACCACCCATTCTTCTGGGCTCCGTTCATTTTCGTGGGCGAGGTTAGATAACCGGCGGTCAAGCGGTGCAGGCGTATTTTGTGGTCGAGCAAGAGACGGGAGGTCGAAAAATACCCCGACAAGTGACTGCTACCCTGCGGAATGTGTGGTGAAGAGCAAATATCAACACGAATAACGGGAGATTTCTGATGAACATTGCACGCACCAGTGCGATCACCAAGTGGTTGCTCATAGTAGCACTGGCTGTTGAAACGATGACATGTGTGGCCATGGAGAACGACGGGGTTAGCCTTGACTGGCAGCTCATGGAGGCAGCAAGCAGGGGCGATCTCGCGACCGTGAGAGCGCTTCTTGCAGTAGGAGTAAACCCCAATACTGCAGGCCGAGAAGGGAGGACGGCCATTTTGCATGCTGCCGCACAGGGGCACGGTGATATCGTAAAACTGCTGCTGAGAAATGGTGCAAACGTTAATCAAGCAGACGCTGATGGGGTAACTCCACTTATCGCTGCTGGCGAGAAAGGTCACGCACGTGTCACGAAACTTTTGCTGGACCATGGTGCACATGTGGATACGCCGGACGCATTCGGCAGCACGTTGATATATGCCGCCAGAGAGGGCCACACAGACGTGGTGAAGGAGCTGCTGCAGAGGGGCGCTGATGTGGATTGTCCCGACTACGAAGGCGTATCCGCACTCACGTGGGCTGCAATGAACGGTCACTTGGAAGTTGTAAGAATCCTTCTGGCCAAGGGAGCCTGCGTCAATGAAGAATCATACAACCAAGGGACTGCGCTGATGAGGGCTGCTGAAGAAGGCAGGGTAAATGTGGTTAGAGAGCTCCTAACGAGTGGTGCTGACGTCAACGCGAAGGATGGGTATCGGTGGACGGCGCTAATGTATGCCGCTCAGGAAGGTCAAGAGGATGTTGCACGAATCCTGTTGGACAACGGTGCTGATGTCAATGCGAAAGCCATGGACGACGGCGTGACTGCGCTCATTATCGCCGCAGGGCGAGGACACGTCGAAGTTGTGAGGCTGCTCCTAGACAGGGGTGCGCCAGTCAACGCGAAGACCGGAGGTGGCGATACGGCCTTAACTCGCGCGCGTAAGAAAGCGCACAAGCCAATCGTGGATCTACTCAAAGGACGCGGCGGGAAGGAATAGGCCGATGAGACGGGGCTCTCGGCATGGGGCCTTCTGATCCTGGGGTCAGATCTGGTTTTGAGCCTTTCTCTGTTTGCTCTCCACTCTGTCCGCTTGTTTCCAAAGAGGGACGTCACGCCGGCATAGATGGATCGCTGTGCTTCTTGCCTCGTTGGCCGTATTGCTCCTTCCGGACGGCCTATCACCCCCGTCATTCTTGTGGGCCGGACACGGAGAGGCCGGCCGGGGACCACGATGCGCGACAGAGCAGCCGGGGCCGGGGAGAGATCCTAATTGGAAAGCCTCCGACTTGGGACCTAACTCTGTTTTCTGTCCCCCGATTTCCCAGCACACACCGGCATAAGTCGCCACTCGGAAGTGACCACGACGGGATGAAGCAGGCCAGTGGCACGGATACTGGTTATTACAGAAATGAGGTCTCTCAGGTCTCGACGGAATCGACCGTTTACCGATATGTTGCGAATTCTTACCCGTGTCATGCTTCTCGTCTCGATTCACCCCCGGTCAATGACATGATCCAAGTACGGGGGTACGGAGGGCGGATCTTACTCGGGCCGTTGATGCGTCTCAGCAGGTCAAGCGAACATTTGCCTGGCACCTTCCAACGTCTTCCAGCCTTTGAATGTCCCCCCATTCACACTAGCTCCCAGTCCCGGATGCTCGGGTCAACTGGTTAACGAAGTCATTCAATTTAGCGTCTGAAGGCCAGTGAGCTAAGTCACCGCCGTAGTTATAGATTCGGACGCAATAAGGTAGGTCGGGGTCACCAGTACCGGTTATGGTAATAAAATGATAGGAGTTTACGTCACCTTCCCCCTTGTGTCGTTTAGGATTAGGTTCGACAACTATCTGTTCACCTGCTAGAGTCGTGGAGAATCCGTGCATCACCTGCGGAGTGACGCTGCCGCTAATCACGAAGCTAAGCTGATCTTTTTGCCTCCAAAGCATGTCGGGATGTTGTGAATAGGGGATCTCACCTCTTTCCCAATCCTTTACGGGAGCATGTTCACGCATAGCCTGAAAGTCCTTTTCGGAAATATTATGGCATTTCAACAGCTTGCCAGACTTCTTCATCGCCTCCTCCTTTAGTGGCTTCAGATCAGCAGTCAACGTGCCTGCCGAAACCTTGAACAGGGTACCTAGGCTTCATATATACCATTTGCAATGACTTTGAGTAAGACCTTGGGGACTTGACACCGATGCCACGACTATGCTCCAATTGCTATGACAGACTCTTGGGCCATCCAGTGAGGGCTTGAAGGAGGGGTTCCTGGTGGGCTAATATCATTTCACTCAGCCTTGGAATTGTGACACGAGCGCAGAAGGAATATCCCCGAATCGAGCAAGGGGTTTCAACTGGCGATTCGGTCAAGTTAGAAAACCGCCACGATGAATGTCGAAACGGCCTGCGTTGAGGCTTAATTTCTTCCTTTCAACATCGGTTGATTGTGTATCCGCCGTGAGAGAATACCGACACACTTTTTACGATGGGTGTCAAAACCACTTGAGGCGCATTGTTCCTCAATCTGCCGATTTTTTCTTGGGGTCCTTTTGGGGACCTTTTTCACGAACAAAACACGATTTTGCAAATAAAGGGTCCCCATGAGGGTCCCCATAATTGAACAGGGCGACACGGCTGTGCTGTGAAAAACGAGTTGGCTCCGCGTCTCTCGATACAGGGAGTCGGAACAAGATCTCCCAATCTTATCTGTCTCGCTCCTCAAGACTCTGACGTATCCTGACTTTCCGCCCAGTGCGTTTTCGGAGTTTCCTATTCTTCGTCGGCTCCTTCTCGCGAACCTCGATCATCCATTCTCGATCAGTAGGCACGCGTAATACTCCATAGACCAGCCCCTTCTTCTTGTGAACCTCAGCGGTCACCCAAACCGTGCCAGTTCTCGAAGTCCTTTCTTTCAGAATTGTCTTGATCCTGAGCGGTTTCTGTTGGTTGTCTGTTTTCTTTGCCTTCGGACCGAAGTCACCAGGACCCCTGACATGAGTGTCTCGGAAGAAGCTCGACGTTGACTTGAACATCTCTCGGACTCCCGATTATTTGAGCGAGCTTTTAGGTCAAACCCAGTTTAGCACAGAGGTAAGATAGTCAGAAAGCCGAAATCTGATTTTTCAGCGATGCCCTGCCTATCATATAGACTAACAGATCGCGACCATCGAGCCAGATCGTACCACGGTCGGGGTTATAAGGTTCAAGAAAGACGCTGAACTTGCAGATGACCTGGACAAGTTCCTCAAATATGAACTCTTCTATCGTCTTCGAGGGGGAAAAGTACTCATCAGAGAAGAAAGGATTCCGGTTGATCAGAAGCTGCGCGAATACCTGTCCTCTTCACGTTCGCCAGAAGAAGGTTCATCTACTCGCTGAGTACCAAGGTAGCAGCAGTGACCTATTTCTTCGATTCTTCAATCATTGATGCGACCGTCAGCGTCTTGCTCGTCAGATTCGGTCTTCTTTCTCTTCCGGACACCTGCTGCCAAATGACGAGATGTGGGTATCAGATACTCCGGGCCGTCAAGGTAGCCCAGCACAGGTTCTTGAGATCCTTCCACCTCAGCTAACACTTGGTCCGCCCATTCCAGCACTATTCTCTTTATCTTCAGTCGCGTCGAGTTCGGACTCCGATTGTACCGTTTGTTCTTGTTGTGTTGCGAACCTGATCCGGTTCGCGATGGTTTCTTCCCGGAGACTTTGCTCGTACCCTTCCATTCCGTCCGGTGTAAGTATGATGATCTACCTTTGTACATCGGAACCTCGAAGCCAGTGGGAGGATGTTTGATCAACAACTATTTTATGATACTGTTTGCTGGCCTCTTGGTCAATTCATACTTCTCGAAAGTTGCTCGATAATCTGGCAAAGACAAGGCACCTCTTAGGAGTCTCAACCTCGCTGACCGACATTCGGCAGAGTGACGCCTCCGGGATGGTCGTGGTCGCTTACGCGAGTGATCTTGGATTGCGGCATTGACTGCGAAGCTGTGAACGGCGCTCGTGCCTGACTCGGCCAAGATATGATCCGAGATGGTCGGTAGTTTTCGTCATCCGACCATTTTTCTTGACGAAATACTAAGGACTTGCTGAGCGGATTTCGACAGCTGGTATCTGCCTCGACGCGATCTTCTGATTGACATGCTCACCGTGTTTGGGCCATCATGGAATTCTTTTTTTTGCCTGTTGCTTGGAGGGGACCGTTTAGGCCAATACCGATCCTGAACCGGCAATCTGGGGGTGCCAAGTGACCGACTCTGATCTCCTATCAAAGTTAGCCAGAGAAGACCTCGCAGCCAGCAAGAGAACCCTGGGACTTGTAGCCTCAGAGATGGAGGACTTGAGACGAGAACTCCTCTCGGACGGGTCAATTCCTGAGAAATCTCAAAAAATCAAGAACCTGAATGCTCTTGCCACCACCCCTTTTACTATCAGATGCGACTACCTAGACGTGGACTCGGATCGAGAAAACACGTGCTATCTGACGACGGCCAACAGGAGCCTGATCGTGGACGGTCTGAAAATCGCGTCATGGACGACTCATCTCGCCAGCCATTTGAGGCAATTGGACGTAGGAGAAGACTCGGAGTTCAAGCTGGCCGGTAGAGACACCTGCATCACCTTAATCCTCAGAGGCGACTACGGAGAATCACAGCCTGACGTGGCCGATGTCCGATACAAGAACCCTGCCGGAAATCTATACCTGAAGAGCGCCCTGGAATTGCTGGAACAACCCATCCCAGCGCGCCCAAAGCGCAAGGAGGGACGTGATTTTGGGCTCAGGCAGTTAGTTCTGGAGACCGATCCATATCAGGACAAGACGATGCGTTACCCTATGAAGGGATTTCTTCGGATCGAAGGGGTCCCCGGCAGCGGCAAGACAACGGTGGCTCTTCAGCGTATAGCGTACGTCATTGCCGAGCAATACGAGGAGTTCGGATTTAACGAAGGGGATGCAGTGCCGTTCTCGCAAAAAAGTACGCTGGTTATTGTCTTGAATGAGATCTTGGAGG
This sequence comes from Pseudomonadota bacterium, assembly GCA_043806215.1. Classification (GTDB taxonomy): domain Bacteria; phylum Desulfobacterota; class Desulfomonilia; order Desulfomonilales; family Desulfomonilaceae; genus JAVHLK01. The sequence goes on from JAZDHD010000324.1 coordinate 67,019, forward strand.
TCTATTTGAGACGCCTCTTGGAAGAGTTGTCTCTTGAAGACGTTATTGTATTGAATTTTAATGACTTTCTTCGAGATACCTTCTTCCGGCCTAGAGGTCTCCTCAACGACATATTGCCGATACCGAGATCGCAGAGTTTTCCCTGGTTAGAATTGGTGAAGACTCGATTCGAAATACTCTCGTACTTGAACAGGTTCATGTGCCGACATGCTCTGAATGAACTAAAGCCTATCTCACGAACCCTCATTCCAAAATTCAAGAAGGCATTGCCAACCAGGTACAAGGGACTGGGACTATTGTTTGAGGACGCCTTGGCGGGGCTGGAAAAGACCGTTGAGGAACACAAACTCCAGCTCAAGACCTTCATTCATTCACTTGAGCAAATTGAAAGCAAGGTCCCAAAGGGAGGAAAAACGAGAAATGCCTGGCAGGGAACCCTCGCGGAGTTGTCCGCCCAACTTATCCACATTTTTGAGCCTGTGAAAATCCTCGTCGCCTTCGCTGAGTCTCGCGAGTTCGACAATTATCTCAACGACGCGGAAAGCAGAGGGGTCATAAAGAAGCACCACCGCCTTCAGATCAAGTCAAAGTGGCAGGAAATGCTCTCCGCCGACATGATAACGGAAAATGATCTTGCCTTAGCGGCACTCGTTCATGCCATGCTAATCCAGGGGATCAATCGAGAAACCTCTCTAGACCTTTTCAAAACTTGGCTGAGTCCTTTGCCAATATACTCTCATCTCGTTCTCGATGAGATCCAGGACCTTACCGAGATCCAGACAAGATTCCTGTACCATCATATTAGCCAAGACATGAAGTGTATCACGGCAGTCGGTGACCTAACCCAAAGATTGAAATGGCCGGAGGGGATTGAATCCTGGGACAGGACGGGGCTCTTTGCTCAAGGCCAGGACGTTGTTCATTGCGTCTTCAAGATCAACTACAGACAAACCTATGAATTGGGTAAGCTGGCTTACGAATTCCACAGCAGAGTATTTGGCTCCGATCCGCTATTCGTACCTTCGGAACGAAGCAGAGGTCCCAAACCGACACTGACAGTAGTCAAGAATGTCGAGCGTGAGATCAAAAAAGTTATTGAACTCGTTCCCCAAGTAGTTGGACGGCTACAGAATCCTACCATAGCGCTAGTGATTGAAGATGCTGCAAGTGTTGAGGGATACTACAACGCGTTGAAACAGCCGCTGTCTCCCGTGATAGAATGCTGCCTTTCAACTGGTCGGCATTTGCGACGACTGGAGGTTCTCCATTTGGTCTTGCTTGATGACATCAAGGGCCTGGAATTTGATGCCGTAATAATATCGGATGTGAACAAGATTCTGCACAGCCCCAAGACGGAATCGGCAGTCATGACTGCAAAGAACCGTCTGTATGTTGCGATAACGAGAGCGAGGAAGGAACTGCACTGCTTCGCTCACAGGTCAATTCCCGAAGCACTTTGGAAGGTCAGAATGGAGCTGCAATTCCAAAATAGATTCACCTGTCCCAGGTGTGGTGCCTCAAATGGCATTGAAGAAGCCAAGAGTGCTGCATCAGAGAAGGTGACGTGCCTAAAGTGCAAGACCTCCTTCAGCCCGCCGTTCACCAAGGACGAAGTACCAGTGAGTGCAGGGTGAGTGGTAAGCACTCCTCTGTCTATTGATGAACTCCCATGTCGTGTCTCGACTACTGTAGTGATCTATGGACGACCAACTGCCACGCCTTTTCTGACGCTACGGTCGTTATGCAGCTTTCTTCAACTCCTTTTCCGGTCTTTTCCTCCAATGCCCTCGAACTTCAACGATCCGGCTCACCCCATCGTAAGTGTGTCGGCGCTCATACGGCTGAATCCAGATATAGTCTCTGCCTGGATTGACATCAGGGTCATAGCGCCAAGCTTCCGAGCGTTTCTTGGTAATGACCTTGACGGTACGCTCGTGGGCCTTGACCGTGACAAAGACACCGGTCTTTGTTTTCCTCCTATGGGCCTTGACGGCAACACGGCGCGTCAACGGTTCCTGCACCTGGACAATCCGTCTCGGATTAACTGCTTGAACATGAGGCGGAAGCTCCAAGTCATCGCCGAATATCAGCAATTCCCTGGATGCCGTAGACTTTATTCCATACGACCAATGCGGAGGCTCCCATTGCCGGAATCTCTTGTACAGATGACGGATACGCGGGGAGTCGGAGTTGTAGGATAATATCCACGGAGCTGAGTGTTTCTTCACCAGTTCGGCCAGGGCATAGTGGTCGAAATCTCTATGAAGCTCACCGTTGTAGCCGTAAATAAAGTCGTTCGATTGGGTGTCGTAAGGCGGGTCAACATACAGAAACACACCGTCATGGGTAGGTATCGAATCTCTGTAGTCAGCGAATTCGACCGTCAGGTTCGGACAATCGAAATGGCGGATACGCTCGATCAAAGGAGCGGTGAGGGTGTCACGGCGATGATTGAAGTTCCGGCACAGGCCCCCGGATGCTCGGTTCAGGACAAGATGAGCCGCTCCCTTGTTCAGGATCGGGGGCAATCCTCTCAGCTCAGCCTTCAAGAGGTAGAAGTCCTCTTTGCTGAAATCGGGCAAACAAGACAGCGCCTCATCGACCAACGCGCTTCGCATGGACTCATCGAGGACAGCGTTCCACAAGCAAGCCGTGGGCTCATATCCATCGTATCCGATGACCGTGACACATCTTGAGGCTAACACCCGCTCAAAATAGGGGTCAAATCTGGTTTTGAGTTATTGGGAGATCTGCGTTATGGTAACTGACGGTTGGAAAGAGGAAAGGGCTTAAATGTCTCGTCCATTACGAATAGAGTATCCCGGGGCCTGGTACCATGCAATGAACCGGGGAAGACGACGCGAATCCATCTTCCTTGGTGACGAAGATTATCTCGGTTTCATGCCAGTGTTGGAGGAAGGGTCGGTGATGTGGAACGTCGGCATCGCGGCATTACGCCTCACGCCGAACACTATCCTCTTCTGTTGCAGACTCCTGATGGGAATCATTCAAGAAGGCGGCCCGTGGGGTCTACAAGATAGGACCGTTATCGAGCGGAGAAATGCCATCAGATTCGATTCAATAGCGTGGGGAGTAACAAGCTCAGCGCCCCTATAGCTCCATGCAATGATCTCTAGTCCGGTAGTTGATCCGGCTACCTCAAGCCCATGGATGCGTTCTGATATAGGTACAGAACCACGGCACCTGCTGCCAGCCAGAGGAGGGCTTTCACGACTTCCGTAAAGACCTTTTTGGTTGCTCCTTTGAAGTCTAACCATTGATCCAACCGTTGCCAGGATGTTAGATGATCGGATTTACTCTTGTTCCAGATTTGGGAGAAAGTGAGCCGCCCTATCAAATGAGACGCTCCCATAAGCATATAGCCAGAGATACTGGCAATCAAGCAGCCCCAAAGGAGTTCAGGCCTCTTTCCGCCGATAGCGAAGGATATTGCACCTCCTACCCCACCGGCACCAACGAGCAAACCAAGCATGAACAACTTGTTCCAATGTCGAACAAAGAAAGAAGAATTGTGTCGTCGCTTGGCAAAAAGGAAGTCTTTCATTCTATTGAAGATACCGTGGGCTGCGAAATCGACCCCTTGTATGGCGAGGTAAGCATATTCAGGATCAATAGAAATATATGGTCTGTACGGTTCCGAATAATTGCCATGAATAACGAGAGATGGTAGTCGGTCTCGCTTCAGGTCCTTCAACTCGTTAGAATCGTAGATCTCGTATCCTAATGTCTCAATAACGCTCTTGCCATCAAATTCCTTCATCATCTCAAACATCTGGTCGATATCTTCACGAAACAATTCAACCGGGGGCAACACTAGACTGAGATCATCTGAGAGCTTCCGCATACCGGGCACCTGCAATACCAAGAATAATGGCACCTTACAGCGATCTTTAACCTCTTGTCAAGGGAGATCTTCTTCCCCTAATTTCGGATCCAGATACGTGGAATACCTTTAAGCCTGCGGAGAATTCGGGGGACATAGACTCAGTTTGATACAGAGCGGGCTGACTGCCAACGGTCTCGCTGTAGGGCTCTTCTCATTCGCATCGTGGCCCCAGGCTATCCGCGCTTCAAGAGCAGGGTGTTCGCCCGATGGACCCATTTCACCCGTGACGTCTTAATTTGGCTTGTTCCCGGACAGTCATTCGTGGGGCTGGGGTCAGGTCTTGCTTCTTGAATTTACAGGACGCCGACAGTGGAATTCCGGCGGATTTTCGAGGATCCCAGACATAATTCAAGATTTGGGCTATGCTATTGACTCAACCTCCCACAACATGTAGTATGTGGGCATGGAAGATTACCCAAGAACGATCCTGGAGCTTGAGCGACGCTTCCCGTCGGACGAGGCGTGCCGTCAGTACCTGTTTGACATGCGGTGGCCGTCCGGGTTTGTTTGCCCACGATGCGGTCATGGCTTAGCATGGCACATGTCC
>JAZDHD010000325.1:0-12315 GCA_043806215.1 Pseudomonadota bacterium
ATTTTGCCCGTCTTCCAGTTTGATCGGAAGGGCGGAGCTTGCTCGCCGCACTTAGCCCTGAACTCGACTTCGCAGTTCTTACTGCAATAGTGCTCGCTCTTCCTGTGCAGACGGCTTCCACAGACGATACAGGAGTCAGGCTTCCCGTCACGAATAGGCACGTTGAGTCCGCTCCGTGAAGACATCTCTGGATCCTTATCCCATACGAGTGACGTGGGAGACCAGCTCCTCTTGCTCGGTCGTTTAAGTCACTCGGCCATTGGTCTCGTATCATTGAGGCACCCCACCGCTCAACTCCGGCAGATGTGCTGTGAGACAAGAATTGGATATCCCTAAAGAGAGAAGGGGTCAAGAGAAGAGAAGGGGAGCCCGGTTCCCGGATTCGGCATCGGTCATGAGCATCATCCCGGCAGTCCTCAAGGGTATCCGCGTTGGCATAGACACCGTTGCATTTCGGAATCTCCCCGTCGTAAGAGCCGGCATCGGAAAGGATCTCCTATTTGGCGTGGCGCAACGCAGCTTCCATGTATTCGAGTAACACAGCAACCTCAAGCGGGCGGCGGCGTTGTCTCCAAGCTCCGGATCAACTCCACCATGCGTGACGGGGCCCCCGTCAATGTGCTCCGAAAGGTCAAGACAAAGTCTGGGAGACGGCCCCCTTCAGAACCGTCGCCCTTTCTTCAAGTCCTTTGGAGAGATACCGAACCGCTTCCTGAAGGCTTCCGAGAAATGGCCGAAACAGCTGTACCCCGTGACCGCGGCCACCTCGCCGACGTTCAATTCACCGGTTTCCAGCAGAATCCTCGCCTTCTCCATTCGGAGCATTCGAACGTATCCGAATACCGTGGTTTGGTACACTTCCCGAAAGCCGCGCTTGAGCTTGAAATCGTTCAGACCGACACGGCGTGCCAGTGTGAGGAGTGACGGCGGATCCGCGAATTCCTTCTCGAGGATTCTCCGAGCTTCCTCGAGGCGCTCGGTCTCTCCTTTGCTTCTTCTCATCGGCTGAGGAAGGGTAGGGGAGGAGAGAGCGTGCCATTGGAAGGCAAGGATCTCCAGTGTCTTGCTCTCCATGAACAGTCTTCTCGCAGGACCTTCCAGCGGGCAGTTGAGCACCTGATGCGCTATCATCCGCAGCTCGGGCGTTAGGGGTTGTTCGATGTGGCGAGGGAAGCCTTTGGGCCGGTCAAAGATGGGATGCACGGACCCCGGGCCAGTCTTGCGGTAGTCGGAAACCAACTGCCGGACCTTGGGCGAAGCAATTTGCAGTTCCACGATGCGGTGAGGTTCACCGGGAAAGACATCCCAGCGCGATTTTTCAGCGTGGAAGGTGCCGACAACGCTCCAGCCCGGAACCAATTCCCACTGATCATGACTACCGGCGGGAGATTGCACGGTATACTCGGATCTGCCGTCTAAGACCAGGGAAACAAAAATGCCTGTATTCACGGGCTCGATGTCGAGACCAACATGCTCCTGTACGTCCACATTCACAGTCATGAGCCGCATCCCCGGTTGTACGGCATGCAGGCCCAGCTTACGGTTTGCCAACGGCCCCGGAGCCACGACCGAGATTCCGTTCTTGTCGTTTTCCAATGGGCGGAATAGAGCCTCAAATCTGCTTTCCGGCTCTGCTCCGTCGGAATGAACGGCGGGCATTTTTGATCCGAGTTCCCCCATCACTACCTCCGTACGGTTCGGGCTTGGCATATGGAGTCATTCATATCCAAGCTTTGACCGTCGGAACGTCCGGTCGGCCACGGCATCGTACTGACCGGAATCGACCATCCGGCAGCCTCGCCTTTACCTTACCACAAATTTCGTCTCGTACCAGTCAAAAGCGTATCTCAATGCCATAATCCGGCCGGCCGAAGAAATAATCCGTCCGGGAGCGGAATCCCGTTCTTGCCCGGCATACAGTGTATCCGTCGATTATCAGAAAGAGAGAGGACAAGAACAATGAGCAACGAGATATGGGATCGAGTTCAGAAACACTTTGCCTTTTCCGATGAAGAGATCGAACTTTTCAAGAGCAATCCGAGGAACATCGATGTCGTGGTGAAGACCCCTGAGTTCCAGAAAAGGACCATTGTGGCCGAAGTCGTGGAATCTCACGGCTGCCACAGCCAACACAAAGTCGGCGACAAGTTCTGCCTGGACGTTGCCGGGAATCTGATCTCAAAACTCTGCCCCGAAAGGATGTGCGTTTACGCGGTAAGTGCGCTCCAAAATGCCGTCTTCGCCGCAGGTGAGCTGATCATGGCCGGGGTGGACCCCAATGAAATGAGATTCAAGAGGACCGGATGCTTTGACGTTGGGTTGCAATGCGGTGGCTGGGGTCGAGTTGTCATGGAAGTCGGAGTGGAAAACAAGAAGGATTGAGCGTAGGCCGAACAGGTTGATCAAGCGGCTCAGGATATCCAGAGCCGCCTTGTAGTTTCTCAGGAGGAGCGTATGCCCGGGAATGTGTACTACAATCGCAGGAACGGTTGGATCAGTATGCCGTTGATTCCCGGCGACCGAGTCCAATGTGGAGATGACCATGTTGGAGAACCTCTTGACCGAGCAAAAGGCCGCCATGACGATGCCTCGGCATGATGCCGGAAAGGCCCGGATCAACGGCGCAGCGTCTCGTTCGAGACCTCGCCTCGGCCGTTTAGGGCATGACTGGTTCGAGCTTTTGAAATGAGGAATCGACTGAAGAATTCCGTTGACAGAGGTCATCGTCTTCAGCCATTGGCCCTCCCGACACAATCCGTGAAAGGCCGGGTCGTAGAAGAGGCTTTGACCGTGTTTCCAAGAATGAGTGACCGGCTTGGACCATGATCCGGCAGTCCGTCCCTTGAAGGCTTATGGCTGCATCTGGTAAGATCGTGGCATGCCTATTTCCGACGCTTTTCTCACCGCTGCGCTCAAGACAATCTCGGACCCGATATCCATAATTTCGCCGTCTTATCGAATAATCTGGGCAAACGACGCTACGCTCACTCATTTCAATGTGGGTCTCGATGAGTTAACCGGTTCGCTTTGCCACGAAGTATATCTCGACAAGCCCGGAATATGCCCCGAGTGTCCCCTGGAACCGGTCTTTCACTCGGGCGAACCCCATACGATGGAGAAGTTCTTCCTCAAGAAGACTGGATCGCTGGTCTGGAGAGAGATCAGGGCGTACCCGATACGGGATCATGAAGGAAACATGGTTGCCGCGATACGCATAGGCTTCGACATCACGCAGAGAAAGCTCATCCAGGGTCGCCACTTGAGAAGGATCGACGCCTTTGAGCAGGCCCTGCATGAATTGTCGGAAGGCAACCCCAACGATGGCACCCCCACGGACCAATGGTGTCTCACCCGCCGCGAGGAACAAGTTCTGAAGCTCCTGGCAAGCGGACTGACCAACCGAGAGATCGGGGGAATCCTCCGGATAAGTCCACATACGGTCAAGAGTCATGTGAATCATCTGTTCAACAAGCTGGCCGTGAGCCGGCGTTCCGAGGCCGGTGCGGCGGCTGTTCGCCTCGGCCTTATCTAACCGCTCGGGAAACCGCAGCAGACTCCCGCCTCAACCGGCCTCGAGAGACCGGTCTACCATCATACCGTCCCCTGATGATGCAAACGGTCCCGTGCCCCGACAGGTTCGACCTAAACCCTTATGTTGGCGACGATCCCCCAAAAGGGGGATGTCTTTCTTCCTCCAAGGATGTCTCATGAACGTGAGCACCGGATCCGGTCGGCCCGACGCGAGGAACCGGCCGGTCCGGACCCGGAATCGGATACTACCTGATTGGAGAATGCCCCAATGCAACAACCTACTGCAATGGACATCTTGAGACGCCTGCCGAGAAACAATTGTCGTGAATGCGGCTTGCCGACCTGTATGGCCTTCGCGGTCATGATTCTGCAAGGCAACGCGCAATTCTCGCAGTGCCCGTACCTCGAACCCGCAGCCGTCAGTCTCATGGGCGGTCATATAGGCCAACAAGCAAAGTCGGCGGAGCAACAACGCGATGAACTCTTGGAGAATATCAAGGGGGAACTTCGGAACGTCGACTTCAAAGAAGCGGCCCCTCGATTGGGCGCGGCCGTCTCAAACGACCGCCTCGTGTTACACTGCCTCGGCAAAATATTCGAGTTGGACAAGGACGGCAATTTGCATTCGGATTGCCACATCAATCCTTGGATCCATTTGCCCATCATCAATTACACGGTTCGCTCTGCGGGGCGGGATCTGACAGGCACATGGGTCACGTTTGGTGAATTGAAGAATTCGGAGGACTGGCGGCGATTCTATTCCTATCGCTGTGAAAAGGGGATGCAGGACATCGCCGAGAAAGACCCGGATCTGTTCTTCGACGTCATGGACCTCTTCGGGTCGGGGGCCCCTGAAGCTACCGCGGGTGAAGCTTTTGCAACGGCGGACTATGCGACCGTGCTGTTCCCGCTTCCCAAGGTTCCGATTCTCGTGGCCTACTGGAAAGCCGAAGACCGGTTCGACGCAAGACTTACGCTCCTGTTCGACCGTTCAGCGGAAGACAATCTCGGAGTTGAATCCATATATCTGTTGGTGATGGGGATGCTGGAAATGCTCAAGCGCATCACAGCCCGACACGGAGTTCACGAATAGCGGACATTTGAGCGAGGCTGGTTGACAAATTAAGCTTATTGCTGTAAGGTTCCGATAGTATTGTCGAATAAATTGTTGTCTCTGTATTGGAATCATGCGTTTACCGTCACCGTATTCCGCCTCGCTCGTGGTGTTGCCCGCAATGCTTATCGCCATGTTTGTCGGCGATTCACTGGAGGCCCAGGTTTCAAGGTCCCGCGATGCCGTGTTGCCGAGCGCAAGCGCGGAACACTACCTTGACCGCGGCAGGAAACTAATGGACAAGGGGCTCTACGCCGGAGCAATACGATCATTATCGCCGGCCCTCAAGAAGAGACCCGATCTTGCGGAAGCGTATCTTCTGCGGGGCAGCGCCTACGATAAGATTGGAATGCCTGATAAGGCCATCCAGGATCTCACTCGCTATATCCAAGAAAAGCCCTCCGACGCGGTCGGTTACATCCGCCGGGGCGATGCCAAGAATTTCAATTCCCAGCATCGGGAAGCGATAGACGACTACACCGCCGCGATTCGGCTGGCGCCGTCATCGGTATCCGCGTATATGGGCAGGGGACTGGCACACGCGGGAATGGAGAATTATGAAGACGCCATCAAAGACTACTATTGGGTCCTGAGACTCGACCCGAAAAACCGTGAGGCCCTCGGGAACATGGGCATCGCGTGCATGCTTGCAGATAGGCCCATCCAGGCGGTGGGCTACTTTGAACAAGCCCTTGCCGTGGAGACGGACCCTGGGTGGCGTCGGCGCATCAACGAATTGATGGAAACGATTGTCCGGCATCCGGGTGAGAAGAAAAGCCCCGAGCAAGGCCCGACTCGGGGACCCGTACGCCGACCGCGGCCCATGTGGTAGTCCGGCAGCCGCTTGCGTCAACCCCGTCCCCCATTCTTCGATGCGCCTCGATGTGAACCTCGCCATTCCGAAAAGATTATATGCCGGGGCAACAGGGCCGGTTTCCGGAAGCCCGCCCCAATGAGCCGTTATTGGCACTGTTCTCTTCACGCGTTCATTCCATTCCCGATCGATGTTTCACCCTGCCGGGATTTCCTTTGAACTCGGAGGAGTTTCCTTTGCGTCTCTGCAAGTCATCCGTTACCCGGCACAATGGACGCGTATGACGGATGCATAGAGAAACATTGCGTTTCGCGGTCATCTTGAAGTATTCTTGGCGTACATGCGGCAGGGGCGCGGCGCACTAAATTGACCTATCGGAAAGCATTACGGCTTTCCGGTCCGGTTGCTTATAAGGGGCGCCGGGGCATCTGTCATATGCAATTGCAGTGCAACAAGAACAGCCGCTCTTTCCAGGCTTTCGCCGAGTGAGCGGGCGGCACACGCGGAGTTGGAGGTCGGCTATGGCGGACGGAGAAAAAAAAGGACTGTTCGGCAAATTGTTTCGGCGAAAAGGGGAAGAGCAGGAGACCGCTCCGCGCAAGCCGGATAAACTGGAGAAGGAAGAAGCCTCTCCGAAACCCGTGCGTCCGATAACTAGGGAGAATGTTGACGGTGAAGATCGTCCAGGGCCTTTCGAGGATCTCCCTGCTTTGGACCCTCCTTCAGTTTCCGGAGGAAAGACCGACATCGTCGAACTTGAGATGGACATCCCGGAGGATGAAATATCGACGGTCGCGCTATCACTGGATGATCTCGAAGCTGCCAGAGCGTGGAGAGCACCATTGGGCGATACGGCTTCGGCGGAGGAACCGGATGACGCTTCGTTTCCGGATATCCAGTTGGAGACCGCTGAAATACAAGACACGACTGAGATGCGTCTGGACAGGGCCGAAATCCGGCCGGCGGTGAAGGTCGGGGCGCCGGCTGCCGAAATCCCGTCTCCTCCCGGCACGACGGAAGAGCAGGCCGCAGACGGACAAGCCAATCCCCCGATCAGCCTTGAAGACGTTGATGCCGAACTGACGGCGGAAGACCGGGGTTTGCGGGTAAGCCCGGCCGGCAACGTCGAGATCGACGAAGATGAAGAACCGGCGCTGCCCAGGAGGGGAGACGTCCCGGCGGAAAGGGAAGAAGATAAGGAAGCTGCATCCGATGAAGCTCCCGTCACTGCCGAGTATGACGCGGATGAAGACCTGGAGGCGGCGGACGACGACCCGGAGATTCTCATAGAGGATGACGAGGATCCGGATTTCGACGTCACCCCGGATGAAGTGCAACCTGCTCTCGCTTTCGGCGAACCTTCCGTTGGGATGGATTCGCCCGGGTTTGTCGTTTCGGATCAGGTTCCCCCCGAACCGCCTGAGGCACCGGCGGCAGGCACCGGATCGCCGCCCCCGGATGAGGCGGCCGAGGCCGCCCCAACAGTGGATGTCGCCCACCAAGAAATCGAGGAGACGCATCCGCCGGTATACGATGAAACCGATGAAGAGACGGCATTTCTCGATGATGTCGCGGTCCTTTCGAAATTCGTGATGAACCGCGGGACCCCGTTGACCATCTCCATTCAGGGTGTAAGCGGGGCAGGCAAAACCGAACTCATGCACCGGATCGCTGCCGACCTGGACGACTCCCAATGCGTGAAGACATGGTTCCCGTCACGGGACTATGCGGGGTTCTGCGATAGGAACGAAGTACCCGCTCTTCTTATAAGACGCATGCTCCATTCATTCGAGGAAAGCGTACCCGAGGACGAAGTCCCGAGCATCAGGCAGATGGCGGACGATGCCTTGACGCTCTCGAACAGGCTGTGGAAGACGGGCTTTCCCGCAAAAGCCGGAGGTATGGCCGCCGTTAATGCCGATGACGGGACCGGGGCTCATGCGGCCGGTGCTGAGAGCGATGCCGTGGCCGGCCTCAAGTTCAAGCTTCGTGAGATTGTCCGCCTCGGTCTGCAAGCCGCCGGCAAGAAACGGATTGTTGTCTTCGTGGACGACCTGGACCGCATAGACCCTTCTTTGGCGTTGGACATCCTGGAAACCATCGGAACGTTTCTGTCCATCGAGGGTTGCGTGTTCATTGCCGCGTGCGGTCCGGTCGGTATTGAACGGGGGATCCGTGAGGCATCTCCATCTTTCGGTGTATCGGACTCCTCCCAATCGTATTTTGACCGGGCCTTCCAACTTACCGTCAATCTTCCCTTCACGGCAGACCGCGTGGCCGGATTCGTGAGCGATGTGTTGCAATCGGCCGGTTTCGACTATTCCGAAGGGACCCTCGACTCCGTCGTCCCTCTGTTCCGGTATTCAGTGGGCCTGAATCCCCGTAGGATGAAGCGTATTGAAGACAGACTCGCCTTCGCTGCTGCAATGAGCCCGGAGTTTTGTTTTGCGAGCGATGGACATCCACTTCCCCGGTACCGGAATCAGAAGTTGCTCCTGGCGCTCGGATGTCTCGACACCGAGTTCGGCCCCGTATTCCGTCTTCTGTCGAGTAAGAGACATGATGACGGTGAGTTAATGAAACTCATCGACGAACGGCTCAGAGATGACGGACAGATGGGAGACCTGGACAAGAAGTATGGACTGCTTGGCGGGACTTGGGACACGGATCGCGTTGCCCGTCTGATCGCATTCATGGATCTGTTCTCCGATCTCGTGCACGCCGGCGATCCCAATGGAAGATTCCACCGGGAGGATATTCCCCTGCTCAAACAAGCCATCGACCTCATCGCCCGCACATCGACCGCGGCCCCGTCATTTTCCTTGGAGGAGCCGGGACGGAGCGGCCTCACGGAATTCTGCACGCGAGTAAAAAAGCGGTTGCACAAGCTCCTTCCAAGTCTCGCTCCGGACGGTTCCGTAAGGACAATCCGGAATTGGCCGTCGCCTCGGCCTTGGTTCGGTCTCTGGTATACGGGTACCGTTGCGAAGAAGGTTTGGGGCCTTGGGAGGGTGTACTATGAAGTGAGCTTCGACTCGGCGGGCGGGAACATGGTATCGGTCGGCTTGAAATGTAAGACCGCCGGTTTGGATGATTTCGGGGTTGACCGCGGGGCCGTGGATCGGCTGAAGGACGCGTCAATCGTGAAGGACGGCCGTTACCAGGTCAATGAGCACGATTCCGGCTGGTTGGAGATCGTCAAGGATCTCTTCCAGTGTACATGCGGCCATGTGGACGAGGTGAACGACGACGAGGTGGAGGGCGTAGCCAAGGAGTTGAAGGAACTCGTCCGGTCAACTCACGACATCTTCGATACGCGGCCCCAGGCAGAGGTGCCGAGGGACGACAAACGGCAACTCGCCAAGCGTGCGCTGCCGCCGTGCAAGGTCTGCGGTTCGGATCTGCAACAGATAATTACCAAGGAGGGTGACACCGGCTTTAAGTGCGGGAAGTGCGGCAAGATCTACAAGCCCAAGATCCCGAAGCCAAACGGGTAGCCCGCAGCCCGAAGAAGATCAAGAAAGAGTGAACCACCAAGACACAAAGACACCAAGAAGACCGTATAGTTCGGGAATTTATCCGCAGATTCCGTCCCGTGTTCGCGGCAATTCGGGGACATAACCCAATTTCGATCCGCTACGGCGGGGAGAAACTTGGGATTGTGTCCCCGGAATTGCGAGGACTCGCCATTCTCGGTGTTCGCTGCTTCTGTGGTGATTCTATTTTGGTTACGGCCGAAGGCTGCGCTAAGTCATCTGTGGATGAGCTCTTTCTCTTCTCGATTTCAGGCTCCGCCGGCGAATACCTGTCTTCCGGACTCCGCCCGGTCCGGGTAGGGCCCCGACATTCCTGTTGGAGCCGGTTGCATCCACTGATAGAATTCCCCGCATGATAACAATCCTCAGCATCATCGTTCCGGTCATCATCTTTGTCGTTGTGTTGTGGACCGTGGCGGTCATTCAGAAACACTGGTTCGGCACGGAGCGCAACAAAGCGGAACAAACAGGCTCCTCCGAGCCGGCGGCTCGACGGGCCATGCCCCGGGTTTGCGAAAAATGCGGAGCTGAAGGTCCGGATATGGTGTTCATCAATCGGTTGTGCCTCAAATGTTATGCATCCCGGAACTCGGATGAGCAGTCAACGGATCGTGATCGGGAGTGGGACGGGATCTCGGGGGAAACGGCTCAATACTACCGCATATTAGGTTGTACGGAGCAGGACTCGGACCAGGATGTGAAACGGCAATACCACATGAAGGCAAAAGAGATGCATCCGGATTCGTTCCTGGGCCGGGATCTCCCCGAGGACCGCATCAAATTTCATACCGCTGAATTTCAGAAACTCCAAGAGGCTTACGCGAAGATACTTGAACACAGGGCGAGAAGGGGGTAGGGGTTCTCACGACAAGAGTGAATGCTTAGTGCGCCGTTTCCTCAATACGGTCGCACATTTTCGTCTCGCAGCCGTCTCGGGTGCCGGCAAGAACAAGATCCGGGCACGGAGGCCCGGGCTACGAAGAACAGAGACCAAGCCGGTCGTACACCGTGACGGGCGTCCCTGCCCGTCATCTTCCGCGGCTCAGGTTGTGCGACCGTATTTACGCCACCGAGCACTTAGTGCGTCCGGGCATTCGAGTTTGAACCTCCACGGGGGGGCTGATCGGTGCAGAGATCCGGGGATGGGCCCCTCCAAGAACGCTCATCATGGACCGATGACGCCTACCGAAAAGTCCTTGGACACGCCCGGTAGTTTCAGTTCGATTTCAAGGCCGGGTTATCCGCTCGGTTCGATGATTTCAGCGGGCGCGTGCCGGCTCAAAGGCCGGGACTTTGCATTCTCTTGCGGCCTGTACGAGGGATGTGTCCTGTGTGGCGAGGGGAAGATCGAGCCTCATGGCCAGATCCAGGTAGGAAGCATCATAGGTTGACAGATCGTGTTCTCTCGCGAGCCGGACGATCTCCTTGAGCATCCGCTCAGGGGTTTCTTGTTCCACGGTTATGGGCAAGCCACCCAAGAGCGCGAGAAAGCGTACGGCCGAAGCTTGGCTGAGACGCTTTTTCCTCTCGGCTACAAGCAGGACATTGCCTACTTCGAGAGGCCGGATTGCAGGCACATAGGCCTCAGCGCATTCGAGGCTATCGAGGACGGCCTCCGCGTAGCTGTTTTCCTCGTCCTCGAAACACCACGACATGACGACGGAATTGTCGACCACCAACCGTATGGACATCAGCGCCTTCCTTCCTCGATCATATCGCGGATGGATAGTCCGTCGAGGCGGTGGGCGCTGCGAAACCGTTTCAATTGATCGATGACGTCGCGCACGGGCAACCTTTTGGAGCAATCGGCGGGTTGCAGGGTCGCCACAGGCACCCCGTGCCTTGTAATGGTTATTTTCTCACCCTTGGCGACACGCTCCAGGAGTTGGGTGAGGTGAGTTTTCGCCTCATAGGCTCCGACCGTTGCCATGAATCACCTCAATACAAACCAGTCTAATACCAGTCTACTTCATGCCGACAAAAAGGCAAGCGTGAATCGCCGGACGTCCTTAAGAAACTAAACGGAGCGATTGTAAAGGGAACCTCACGCAATGGGGATTCGGGCAGGCCGGAATCTGGATAACATTCAGGAACTCCTGGCCGGGATTGAAGGAGAGGACTCCCGTTGATTCTTGTCGATGCCAACATCCTATTGTACGCGGAGGATTCTCTAAACCCGCGTCACGACCAGGCACGCACGTGGTGGGATACTCAGATCTCGGGGAGCGAGATTGTCTGCCTCTGCTGGACGGTTCTGTCCGCATTCATTCGGATAGGAACCAATCCGAGGGTCTTTGAGCACCCACTCTCTCTCCAACAAGCGATAGCTCGCGTTCAGACCTGGCTGGACCAGCCTTGTGTGCGCGTCGTTCGACCAACCGAGCGACATTGGATCATTTTTCGGCAGTTGCTCACGGAAGGTCAGGCTGTTGCCAATCTGGTTTCGGACGCACACTTGGCCGCTCTGGCCATAGAACATGGCTGCGTGTTGGCCTCCACTGATTCCGATTTTGCACGCTTTGCCAAGCTCAAGTGGAGGAATCCCCTCGGCTCACCGATCCAGCCAAGTTTCAGTACCATAGGCCCTTCGCCAACCGCCGAATGATACTCTTGACAGTGTCCGGAAGCTTTGGTAGACCATAGAAAAAGGCAATGGAGTCTGCCTAAACCGCTTCAGGATACTTCGTGAAAGCTGATGACTCCTACCGTTAAGGGGTAGGAGTGTCTGTTTCGGAAAATTCTTGCCCCATCAGGTCATTTGCCGGATGGGGTTTGCTATTTCGAAAAGCCCGTCCAGTGATCACCGACGGGCTTTCTTGCTTCTCAACAGCCGCTCGGGAGGAATTCTCATGGCCTTCAGTCTGGCGCTGATCATTGTATTGGGCCTTGCAGCCGATTATCTGTTCCGCCGCATAAAGCTTCCCGGTCTGGTGGGGATGCTTATCGTGGGCATCATCGTCGGGCCCTATGTCCTGAACTTCGTGAAGCCTCAGATGATGGAAGTCTCCGCGGATTTCAGGATGATCGCACTCATCGTCATTTTGCTCCGTGCCGGGTTTGAGCTTCAGAGGGATACCTTGAACCGTGTCGGCCGGGCCGCTCTTACCATGAGTGCCGTCCCGGCCGTTTTCGAGATCGTGGGAATCGTCCTCGTGGCTCCCTCATTGCTTCACATCACGCACCTGGAGGCAGCGATCCTGGGCTGCATTCTCGCAGCCGTCTCTCCCGCGGTTGTGGTGCCGCTCATGATCGATTTCATGGACCGCGGGCGCGGAACCAAGAAGGGAATACCAACCCTGCTGCTCGGGGCATCCTCCGTG
>JAZDHD010000326.1:0-6844 GCA_043806215.1 Pseudomonadota bacterium
GATACGCCTGGAGCAGGTGGTCACGTTCTGCACCAAGATTGCGCAGATCAAGGAGCATCCTCCCGGCCGCTGCATTTCGTACAATCGAAGATTCGTAACGTGCAGGGCCTGCCGTATCGCAACTCTGCACGTGGGCTACAACGACGGGTATCCCCGATTTCAATCCAATATCGGAGAAGTGCTCGTCCGCGGCCGGAGAGCCCCGGTGGTGGGTACCGTGTGCATGGACACCATCATGATCGACGTGACCGATATTCCGGATACCCGGGTCGGCGACGAGGTGGTGCTCATCGGCCGGCAAGGCGACGAGGAAATCCCGGCAGACGAAATCGCGGCCAACGGCAACACCATCAATTACGAAATCGTGTGCAAGATATCACCGAGGGTAACGCGGGTTTTTGTTCAGACGTGAGTCTTATTATACAGCGCTTTGAATCTCGAGGTGATCCTAATCCAGTTCCTCAAGGATCCCGCCGGTCGTTCCCGTCATTGCGACGAGCGCAGTCCCGCGCAGAACGCGGGAAAGCAATCTCAATGCCTCGTGAATGGCTGAGATTGCCGTGCCCTCCCAAAGCCTCGGGCTCGCAATGACAAACGTGAAGGTGTCCGCAGTATTCAAGGAGCGTCACTATAATCCACAATACGGCGAAGCATCGCACGGCTCGTTAATGTTCGCGTTGCTTGCAGGATCCCGGTTTGACCTTTGACAAGGAATATTCTCCATACCGCCTCAAGACGTTTCCCATTTCTTGGTTCATCTCTGCTCCGGCCTCCTCGCCACAGCCCCCTCTTCCGCATTTCTCATTATACAAACCGGCTTTGGCCGCGAGAGTGAAAGACGATACAGGTTGGGACCTTCGCCGGCGACTCCTCCAGTAAAGATTATCTCCACCCCGGGATTCAACCACATAGGATCTGTTGCGTGTAAACCCTTGGGAGTGAGGCGAAGGAGTTTCTTATCTCCAAGGCTGTAGGCATAAATCGCTTCACTTTGGGGAAACGTTTCAGCGTCCGGCAGAGCAATATCATCAAATATTAAGGTACTTCCGTCCGGGGATATGAGAAACCGGCAGGAGGACGCCACAGAGCCGTCATTAATGTCCCGGATACTCACTGAATGCACAATCCTGCCGGTCAAGTCAATCTGGAAAAGTGTGTGCATATCATGTGCGAGGATTGCTTTGCCGTCCGGCCTCCAGGAACTGAAATGCAGATCTTTAGCTTCGCCTGCCGCGGGCAAGGACAGCCACTCACCTGTCTTCGGATCGAGTAACACCGGCCGACCGGACGATTTCTCCTTGTCATACCCTTGGCAGGCTAAGAACTTGCCGTCCGGTGACCATTGAGCATCCCATTGCAGCAACCTCTGCGGTAAGGCAAACATCTTGGCATCTCCCGTCTCCAGATCGATCACCGCAATGATGCGGTCCTTCCACCCGAGGCTTACGGTATAGACGACAAGATTTCCATTTGGCGACAGATGAGGTGCGTGGCCCGGCCCAAGTTTCTGCGGGCTTCCCGCGTTGATGCTGAGCACATAAACAAATCCTTCGCGAACAAAGCTCAACGCGCCCACAACTTCCTTCGCTCCGGAGGATGTCGGAGCAGCTGGAGTCAGCATAAATACGCAAAGAACAAGAGCTAATCTTAGAATCACCGTCTCTCCTCCCATTCCTTTCTCGGCGTTCCACGCATTCTGCCTCTGGTGTCCGGAATCATAGGACTGTCTTGCCATGCGGAACAACAAATGTGGCCGAAAATAGTAAGCACTAAACCGCGTGGGTATTCAACAGAATAGAAACGATTTGTTGCTGCCTTAAGGATCGACGGAACATGCCTGGATTTGGCTGGTTTGTCGACTTTCCCCTTGCGTGGAGTTACGAGACTTCCACGTTGAAAAACCCGGGACTACTTGAGCAGGCGTTTGGCCCGTGCCCAAGCTACCCGGAACTCAATCGTCGGGTCTTGCGGGGGTTCAGCAGCCTCTTCTCCGCCAAGAACACCCAGTCCTCGCGTTAAAGTAGGCGTTATCGCTTTTTCGGCAGCTTCACCAAGTTCCTTCATGGCCTCGATCGCTTCGTTTTCTTTGCTCTTCGCAGCTGCCGCCTCGGCCAACGCAGCGTTTTGTCCTTCGGTTGCAGTCTGGGCATTCGATGTCGCTGCTTTTGAGATCGCTTCAGCATTCTCGGCTCGCGATTCCGTCGAAGACCTGGTGAAATAGTAACCGAGCACCAAGGTGAGGACAGGGAATATGACGAGTATCAGGTCCTTCACACGTGCGAAACGCTCCGGATCGCCGGTGTAACGCAGCGCCCAAGCAACTATGAAGAATGTCGCGAGAACGACGATCACCGCGATGCCGGCCGCGACGATTTCGCGAATCCATCGTAAGGTGTTGTCAGTTGTCGAAGCAGTTTCGTCAGGCATGAGCATGATCCTTTCTGTTCTTGCGGTAGCCTATTTGACTTGCAATGCAGGGAAGAGCCGGGTGCCGCTGTGACAATAGAGAGCATAGAGCAGTCCCAAAATATTTCCGTGCCTTAAATAGAAGTAACGACGCTGCCTCAAGAGAATCTTTCCGACAGGATCGCCGCATAGAAAGTCGTCAAAGAACCGCCTTGCCCATACGGATGCAAAGAGAGCGGGCATGTTGCATTCGGTTCCTATGAGTCCGCGAGCTCCATTAGCGGTGAAGGAAGGCATCCAACCTTTGTAGAACAATGGCGTCATTTGCGCAGACCTGCACGCGTTGATAAATATGAGTGGATTGGCTCGCAGAGGTCCAAACTTCGATAGACATTTCTCGAGTTCCTTTACGGTTAGCTTTTCATCTTTCCCGAATTCCAGGTACATATTTTCGTATGTCTTGGGTGGCCTGTCTGACGATTCAGGTTTTGCATGGCAGAAAAAGTAGAGGAGGTGGTGTGGGGATTCAAGCTCTTGTATCCTTTCCAAAGCATCGTCTCTGGTGGAGCCTACGGCGATGCTAACCCTGGTCCCATTCTTGGACTTGATGAAATCCCAATACTCAAGTTGATTTCCCACGAGCGGGTGCCCCACCTCTGTGTCAATGTTACCGTGGACGTTGATACCAATTGATAAGCCCTTTTCCCCCAAGATTGTCGGGTCTTGCACAACATTCACTTGCTGAAGCGGAATCTGCGCGACAATGTGCTTAAAACCGAAGAACTTGTCCCAATCCGCATTCGCGTCGCAATTGTCCGCATCACCGACGTAGAGCAAACTCCACGGGATGAAGAAGTCATCGGAATAGATGGTAATCTCGAGGTTACTCTTTTCGGACCACTCTCGGAGTCTATCCCCCATAGCTATGGACTGGTTGTCCCTCCTGTTACCATAAAAGAGTACTTGGTACAAGTTTGAACCGGCCTTGGCCAAGATCTCGAACGTCCTCTGTTTCATATTTTCGCTAATCTCGATATCCGACATGTAGACTCTTGTTGGTGGCGTACCCGCCTTGAAGTAGACGATTTCCCTCATTGTTTGCCTCAGTTGGTCGATCACGTCCCTGAGCTCTTCCGAGGTGAGAGTCAGCTGTGCTTTCATAACACCACAGCCTGTGATTTTCGCTTTATAGCTATTGCCGAAGGGTCTGACGGAGAGAAACAACCCCTGTCTCTGGGCACGGAGCGCGGCATCGGGTCTGCAACCCGACTCTGCAATTTCCGCGACCACTATCTGTTCTATTCGCTTAATCGTGGCCGAGAATTTCTTACTGATGAAGTAGTCTTTCTGAAAATACGTGTCCGCATTGAATCCAAACTTCAGGAGGTTCAAGGCGTCTATTCTTCGCCAATATTTGGGATCAGGCACATGTGAGACCAACAGAGTTGGCGGCAAACATATGGAGGCGATATCTTCGAGTACCGTTATGCCGCCATCGCGGCACTCATCGCCTCCCCGTTCGCTGTCGCGAGGGAGAACTATGTCGATGATCAATAGATCAAAGTTGCCGGCCAGTATTGCTTCAGCGGCCCCGTCCACGCATTCCCGGAGGACCACCTCATTACCCATTTCGGATAAGTCTTCTTGAAGGATCTCTAGAAGGATCTGTTGGTACACCTCATCGTCTTCGAGTAGAAAAATCTTCATGTGCAGCCCCCTCCTTCTAACTCTTGGTCCCAGTCACTTCTCTTGAAGCCGTTCCACTTTCCTCAAAGCGTCCAGGAACTCTTGCCTATCGTACGGTTTCATGAAGTAGCGCGTGACTTCATCCTCCAAGTGGATGAGTTTCAGCGCTTCGATCCTGCTTCTGAACCTTTCACCTTCCATGACGCTCATATAGATAGTGGGCAGTCTGATCCCTTCTCCAATGAGTGATTCGATCACCCTGATGCCGCCATCCACGCATTCATTACCTGCGGCGGATTCTTCGAGCGGGAGAATAATGTCCACGACGAGAAGCTCAAGACCACCTTCTTTGATGAGTTCCACCGCTCCATTTACACAGCCCCATACCGTGACCTCGTGCCCCTCATCCTCCAAGTCCGCCTTAATGATCCGCTGAAATATTGGATCATCCTCAAGCAGGAAGATCTTCATGCCGGTGCCCCTTCCCAGGAGGTGTTGCTTGAATGACCAGGCTGACGGCCACTTTCCCGTCGTTTAGGGAAGAGACATCTATGCCGCCGCCGTGTAGGCGGGCAATGTGGTCGGCGATGTACAGCCCGAGCCCTGTTCCTTTGGCATGCTTCCCGTTCTCTCCGCGCGAATACTTCCCCAACCATAATCTCGGATCTTCGTTATCTATCGGATCGATTGGTACGTTGAGGACTGTGATCACAATTTGTGTGCAAGTATTATCAACGGACTGCAGCGATACCTCTACAGTTGAATCCGGCTTAGAATAGAGAATTGCATTCTCCAGTATGTTGAGAAAGGCATGACTGAGCTTCTCTCGATCGCACTGGACTCTGCCGGAAAAATGGGCCGTCACGGTGACCCGATGGGCCTGAGAGAGAAACGATTCCTCAACCAGCTCGGTTACCAAATCCTTCAAGTCATACGCATCAAAATGGGCTTGGTCCTTCAGATTTCCACTTTCGATGACCGAGAATTGGAGTAGATCACGGATAGCCTTGGATGTATTCCAGAGCTTGGACGCAATCAGAGAGCATTCTTCGGTATGAAGCGAGCGGCCTTTCTCGAGAGCCCGCTTGATCAACGAATAAGGACCCGAAACGTCGGTTTTCAGACGGTGTGACAAGACATGCATCAGCTCGTCCTTCCTGGCCTCGTCTTCCAGCTTGCGTATCATTCTATGGCTCTTGAACAAGGTCGAATAGTCAAGTGCCACTGATTTGAGGACTTCCACCTCGGGATAGGACAGCTTTTTCCCGGTAATGAAATTATCGAGCAGCACCGCCGACATGAACTCGTTGCCGTCCATAAAAGGCACGAAATAGAATTCGCAGCAGTCCGGGACATCGAAAAGACCGGCAGGCGGTGAGTCGGAAGGTTTGAATGAACAGACTGTGGTGGGCACCTTTGCAATGGAAATTTGCGGGATGCCGCAGGGCACCGAATTGAATCGAATGTTTTCTTTGAGCGAATCCTTTAAAGAAGGAGAGTCGGACGTGTCAAGCCGGGCATATAATTCTTCACCCTCGTCTCTATTCCTCGGGCCAATTGCCCGCTTCTCGATGAGGTAGTCTCCTTCAGGCTCCAGATAGATTGCCCGGTTGAAAGCCATTCCTTCTCTATGGGTAAGACCCGTAAGAAATGCAAATATTGTTCTGTCGATATCGTTTTGGTCTGCTTGCGATCTGGTGAGGGCCATGGCAGAATACATTTGCCCCATGCGGTTCACCTCTGCCGTCCGCAAGTGGCGTTCCATGGCCTTGCTCGTGCGGTTGACGAAGGCTTGAAGAACACCCAGGGAAACATCGTCGAACTGGTGGGATGTTGGGGATTGCAGGCATAGAGTTCCGATCGTTTGATCCCCGACCTTTAGAGGAAAACATGCATAGGATTGCAGACTCTGCTGGTACTTCACATAGTCGTGGGTCACCCAATCCTTGTGCTCTAATGCCGTGAGGTACTCGGCCCATTCCTTTTCGGCAGAAAGGTTGTTGTAGACTATCGGTTCGCCGGTCTTGAACACCTTGACCGAAAGGACCTCGGCATCTCTCTCGGTGTGCCAGTTCTTGGGGGAAGCTGGGGAAGGATGAAAATGCGTCGATTTGGTTACGAGCCGGATACCCTCTATCAGAGTAACCTCACCGGATACGTCAGGAGGGTCCGCCGGCAGGATTCTTCGCTCACGCTGTTCGCGCATTAACTCGATAGAGTTCTTCAAAAGAGTGTGCAGCAGCTCGGGAATATCAGGCTCACGCAAGATTTCCTTATCCATTTCAAGTAATCTAATACCCTGCCTGGCCTTCTCCATTTCCTTGCTCTCGACAATCGCTCTAGCTCCCTCCTGTGCAAATCCGAGAAGCCTCTCGAGCCTATCCACTGTTATCTGAGCAGGGGGTCTGTCGATGTCCATATCGCCTGTAGGCAATTCCCAATTGTCCACATAGAGCGCACCAATGGCCAAGTCTCGATAAATCATGGGGACGAGCCCATATTCCACCGGGCCATTACCGGAATCGCCTTCCGGTCTCTGCCAACAAGGTGCGCTCGACATATTATCGCATACAAAGACCCCGGATCTCTTGTCTGCAATAACCTGTGACAGGGAGCCGGCAGACTCCAGAGATTCCATGGTGCCCCCGAAGTTTCCCAGTTCATCGGTGGTTCCCGGTCTGATGCGATAGCTTTCGAAGAACTTTCCGTCATCCGTGATGAGAAGTATCCTGACTCTCTTGTATCCTTGAGA
>JAZDHD010000327.1:0-2917 GCA_043806215.1 Pseudomonadota bacterium
ATTCGGAAATTTCTGCAAGGCTCCGGACGAGGCCTTCATATTCCGTTCCCAGTGAGAGCAGGACAAAGCGCCCGTACTCTCGGGCCGGGTGTCGGCTCAAATTGGAAATATGGGAGAGCACTGAAGATTCCCGATGAAAGAAAATACCTCCGCCGTTTTCTATAACAAAGGGATCATGCAGTTCAAGTTCGCGATGGAGAGACTCCATCTCGGCAAACGTCTTGCTCGACACAAGGATTACGGACGCGTCGGACTCTTTGAGAGCTTGAAGGCTTTCCCGCGCGGGAGCCCAAGAGTATGTATCGGAATCCAACAGAGTCGCGTCGAGATCAGTGAAGACTACTATCTTCATTCAGGATATCCATTGGGAAATCAGGTCTGAGGGTTAATGATGACCTTCATCGATTCCGACGCATTCGCGACGAGTGAAAATCCCTGAACCGTATTTTCCAGCGGAAGCCGATGAGTAATCATGTCGTCGACATTGATGCGTTCCGAGTCGATCAACTCAATGGCTGCGAACATATCTCTCTGGCTGCCCGCGTACGAAGAAGTGATGGTAACTTCCTTGCGCCATATGTCGTTGAAGGGCACCTCGACCTGTGCCCCGGGGTCGGAAGGGGCAAAGAACAGGATGGTTCCGCCCCGGTCTACGGCCTGATATGCCTGCCGGATGGCCGATACGGCACCCGTTGCCACTATGACGAGCTCGAACAGCCGGCCCTGGTTCACTTTTTGAAGACGCTCGATAAGGTCATCGCCGGCGGGAAGGGCCGCGTCCGCGCCGAATTGAAGCGCAGCGTTCAAACGCTGTTCGGATATGTCGACTGCGACGACCCGGGCGGCACCAGAGACCCGAGCAAGCTGTATGTGCATGAGGCCTGCAATCCCGCTCCCCAAGACGAGTACGCGCCGCCCCGGAAGCCATCCCGCATGGGATTGGCCCCGGTACGTGCACGCCAGGGGTTCGATGAACACGGCCCGGTCATAGGACATGGAGTCGGGCAGGAGGTATGTGCCGTTCGTCACATTGATTGCAGGGGCCCGGACGTATTCGCAAAAACCGCCCGGATCGAAATTCGTCGAGGCCAGCGTGTCGCAACAGGACTCGTGCCCTGCGGCACAGTACCGACAAAGGTTACAGGGGACATGGTGCGACACGAAGACACGGTCGCCGACCTTCCACTGTTGCACCTTTTCCCCGACCTCGGCAATCTCCCCGGCAATTTCGTGACCCAGCACCAGGGGAGCGCGGGGTACCCTGTACCATTCCAGTACGTCGCTTCCGCAGATCCCGCTGGACCACACCTTTACCAGAATCTCATGGGGACCGATTCGAGGAATTTCCATCTCCTCGATCCTGATGTCCTTGTTGTTGTAGTACATCGCCACCCGCATGAGCTGCTCTCCTTGCCGTACTGCGAGGGTATGGGGCTGTCGTGAAGGCCGGGTTGGCGCTTCCGAGGCTTACAAAGGCCGGCTTTGGCGGTCAGGCTGCAGAAACCTTCTTCTTTTCGTCTTCGTAGATCTTTATGGCCGACTCGGGCTTCTCATTGTAGTGAACCACGGCCCGCACGGCATTGATCATTCCCACGGGACAATCGGATTGGAAGATATTCCGGCCCATGTCTACGCCCACAGCGCCTTCCGTAACCGCGTTGTACGCCATGGTCAGGGCGTCGATTTCCGGGAGCTTCTTGCCTCCGGCCATTACGATGGGAACCGGGCAGGTGCCGGTGATTCTCTCGAAGTTCTCGCAATAGTAGGTCTTGACAATGTTCGCGCCCATTTCCGCGGCCATCCTTGACGCCAGGGCCAGATAACGGGCGTCCCGGACCATATCTCTTCCCACCGCGGTTACCGCGAGTATCGGTATGCCCGCCGAGTATCCCGCGTCAATCAGGTCGGAGAAGGCTACCAGGGTTTGATGCTCGTGTTCGGCCCCCACATAGATGGATAGGGCCATGCCCGAGACATTCAAGCGGATGCAATCCTCCGCGGACACGTTCCACGTCTCATTGGAAAGCTCGCTGAGCACGCTGTTTCCACCGGACACTCTCAACACGATGGGCGTCTGACATCCCGGAGGAACCGAGGTCCGGAGTATGCCCCGGGTGAGCATGAGGCAATCCGCGTAGGGAATGAGCGGTTCCAGTGTCTTTTCCATTAGTTCGAGGCCGGAAGTGGGGCCTTGGAAATAACCGTGGTCGACCGCCAGCATGACCGTTCTTCCCGTATCGGGTTTGATAATGCGCGCGAGCCGGTTCTTCATTCCCCAATCAAGGTGGTCGCTTCCCTTGATATGGAATCCGGCCGCCCCTTGGGTTCCGGAAGCCTTCACATCCCTTGCTTCAACCAATCCCTCTATGTCCGCCATGGCTGGTCTACCCCTTTGCTGATCTTTGCAAGCAGAAAATACTAGCAAAGACCCCATGGAGTGTCAATGAGCGGAAATGTGAGCCGGCCGCAGTCACTGCGAAACGAGGCCCCGTTCAATCGCGAAAGCGGTAAGAGCTGAGGTGGAATGCAGGCCCAACTTGCTCATCAAGCCCCGACGTATCTCCAACACGTCTCTCACCCCCATGCTCAGCATGTCGGCGATATCTTTATTGCCGCGTCTCTCCGCGGTGAGCTTCAAGACGTCCTTCTCGCAAGAAGTGAGGGACTCCCAAGAGGACCGGCACATGGTCCGTCGGTCTCCCGTCACGTACCCTTGTACGATCGTGCGCGCCACAGTTGAACTGAGGTACGCTCTTCCGTCCGCTATGATCCTCACAGCCCTCACCAACTCCTCCGGTGGGGCGTCATTTACGCAGTAACCGCTTACGCCCGCCTGCAAGGCCTCCAGCATGCTCGCTTCTTCCTTGTGAACCGTCAGCGCAAGGATCCGTGTCTCCGGCGTCCGTTCCCTAATCTC
>JAZDHD010000328.1:0-19511 GCA_043806215.1 Pseudomonadota bacterium
CGGAGGTTGCGGAAATGGCCGGGTTCGTATCGACACCAGGCTCCACGGTCCCCGTCAAAATGTTCGCAAGAGAGACAGCCGAAGCGACTGGCCTTCGGGTCTTCGGAGGTCTTTGGTGTGCGGCTCGGTTCTGAAACAACCGGCAACGGCGACTCAGTGAAGAGGTCTTTGCACGATTCGTTGCTCTCAACTGCTTGAAATATATTCATATGTTCACCCTATCGCTTGTGTGACGTTTTGGATTTCCTATATAACCCGCTTCCACAAAGCCCTGTGACATTTTGTGACGTTTCCGTGACGTTTTGAAATTGAGATAACCCGCTTCCACAAAGGACGGTGACATTGTGACGTTTTGAAATGCCCTACTCCCCTCCCCGGTACAATTTTTTCTTCTCTCTCTACCCCTCCTCTCTTTTTTTTCTTTTTCCAATCTCTATAAATAGCAGAAGCAAAACGTCAAAACGTCACCAGGCACTCCTGTAGCCTCAAAGTCCGATTTCAAAACGTCACAAAACGTCACCGAAACGTCACCGAGCCCTCCCATAGCGGTCAACCTCCGGTTTCCAAAACGTCACAGACTCATGGTTTCAAATAAACCCCTGCAATGAAGCGGCCTTCACGGCCTTCGGTCTTCTGTCGTTTCACGTTCCGCTCCAATGCCTGGTAGAACTTGTTCCGTCCAAGCCCCCTGGTGCCGGTTTCATCAGCCCATCGTTTGTACCGGTCATAGATGTCCTGTAGGGCGCCCCCTTCCCCTGCGTCCTCCTTGCCCACGAACAGGCACTCGTCAATGAATTCGATTACGGGATCCGATTCGGCCCGATATCGCTCCAGTGCGTCAACCGTCGCCTGCGGTTCGATGAAATGGCCCATCTCTCGCAGCGATTTCAGCCCGGCTATTGCCCAGTTCAGAACGCCGCTCAGTTCCGTTTCGACGATCTCGTCTGCAATGTGCGGGTTTGGCGTTTTCGCGTCCGGAAATCGCTGCGTATCAGTTGAAAAAACCTGAGTGAACGGCAAGATAACCCACCGCCGAAAATACCCGTAACTCTTGTCCGCTGTTTGTGGTAATTTGTTGCAAGAAATTAAAATTTTACAGAATGGATTGAATGTGAACGGTTGCTGATTTTTGCGCTCGG
This sequence comes from Pseudomonadota bacterium, assembly GCA_043806215.1. Lineage (GTDB taxonomy): Bacteria > Desulfobacterota > Desulfomonilia > Desulfomonilales > Desulfomonilaceae > JAVHLK01. The sequence continues at coordinate 1,140 of JAZDHD010000328.1, forward strand.
CAGTCAAGGTATCGCCGGTAATTATGGCCTTCAATAGCGAATCTGTCACGAGCCCCCTGGCATCCACCTCGTTACAAAAGTTCACCAGCTTGTTTTGAAGCTCGGCCACGCGGAAGCGTTCCTTGAGGTCGGATAATTGGAGTGCCGAGCAGTTTTCCCGGCCCAGTAACGCCTCAAGAGGTTTAGTTATAGCCCCTTTACCGTTCGCGCCTTCACCCAGGAAAACAAACGCCTTCTGATGCGAATTATCCGACGTGAGGCAGTATCCGATAATTTGCGCCAACAGTTTTTGGTGATCCGGGTCGGGCAGAATCTCCCCCACGGTTTTGAGCCATAGCGGGCATTTCGCAGTCGGGTCAAATTCGGTTCGGCTCTGCACGGTAGAGAGAATGTCCGGACCATGTTCACGGGTCTGTCCTGTCATCATATTCAAGATGACGTTGGCGAAATTCAACCATTGGCGCGGGTTGATTAATTCAGGTCGTTTATAGGCTGTGATGTTGAGGAATTTTCGCACCGCATCGATTTGGTGAGCTTGAACATCCGGCCCGATGAGATCAATCGTTCGCCGGTCGATCTCCTCGGGATATTGGAGCCTGTAGCATCCTCCCTCATATCGGTAGAATCGGCCGTCAAACGTAATCATCGGCGCCTCAGAAATAATCTCCTCCACGTACTCGAGGGGTCGGAATTGTTTGGAGCGTTCGGTTCGCTCCGCCTCCCCCTTATGTAACTCCCCCACCGCTTTTAGCAGCTTCCCATGCGGGAAGTCGCGAAAACTCTGCTCGATCTTCTCAACGTAGTGTTTCCAGAGCAGTTCGGGCTGCCGAGCCACCAGCGGCAAGACGTTCTCATATAGTCGGTTGTATATCGTCCGCGGTGACTCGTCGGTCGGAATAGTTTCCAGGAGATACTGGAAAACGTCCACTCGTTTCAACCGCTTGAACGTCTCTGCGTTATGATTCGGGTCCATGAAATACGAATTACAATCGACCTTTGTCGCTTGGGTTGCATGGGAACTCATAAGGCCACCTCCTCGTCATGAAGGGGTAAATCGAGAACACATACATCGAACCCGGCCACGAAGAGCATTTCGCCGACCTTGGCTGCCCCGCGTTGACCAGCCTCGTTTGAATCCGTGTCGAAACAGACCGTAATCCGTTCAACCCCGCTCCGTTTCAGGATTTCAACCCGCTCATCGGTGAGGCTCTGCGTCCCGAATGCCGCCAACGCAGGGAATCCGTGAGTTTCGAGGGTTAACGCGTCGATGATGCTCTCAGTCAGATAATAGTGGCGTTCACGGCGCCCGTTCAGGCCCCAAACGGAGTTTTCCTGTGGAGGCTCCGTCTTACCGCAGTAGACATGCCGCGGAATTCGTTCACTGTCCAAAGCCCGGCCATAGAGATTGACAATGCTCCCGTGGCTCCGAATTGGGATGATCACGCGGTCCTTGAACAGGAAATTTCCGCTCTTGGAATACAGCCCGGCCCGTTTCGCCGCTGCTCTATCGGCGGGTTCATAATTCCTCGGTAGGTAACCAACGATGTCCCGGATTAGCTCCGCGGACACCCCCCGTCCCGTGAGATATCGAATCCCGCGCTCGGGGTCCCTCCGGGAATCCAGCCAGATCTCCTCATACGTTTGGGAGATCGACCGTCGCGCATCATACCGCGCCTGAGCCTCGGGGTCCCGTCGCGGGGGTGGTAGTCCCGCATCGCGTGCGATCCATTCACATGCCCCCCACAGGTCGAGGTTTTCCCGACGCATTACTAGGTCGATGTTGCTGCCATGGTTCCCACAGGAAAAACATTTGTAGCCATCAGAAAAGAGCTTTACGGATGGGGTTTTCTCGGCATGGGTCCCGCAGACGTCCTGGCCGTACGCGTACCCGGATTTGACGCAGATGCCGAGCCGCTCGGCGAGTTCCGGCGTTTGATGCGCGGTCCGATAGGTGGAAAACTCTGTGTGAACAGCGGAGTGCCGCTTGACACCGCCAACCGAACGAGATATAGTGGTTTTCATATATAGCTCGCTTAACAATTTCGTGACCCGCCGCCGCTCTATCGGTTGACGGGTCGCCGTGTTTCTGACCGGCGCGTCCAATAATTTTGGGGGGGCTACGCGGCGGCCGAGGTTTAGATCAAGTGTGCTAACGGGCACTCGTTAGGCTGCCTGAGAATCGCGCCGCTCCTCCTCAATTACCCCTCTGTCCAATATTGTCCTGACCAGTGCCGAAACGGTCATCTCGCGTTTCCGAGCGATTGCGACCAGTCGGTCCCAGACATCCGCGTCGTAATTGATGTGAGTATGACGCAATTGTCGTCCATAACGTCTGTCCATGGCAATCTCCTCGATTTCAGTAGTGATTTTAGCCAAACAGTGGGCTCTCTTGTTTATCTAGGGCTAGGTCTTAGACCGGAAATACCCGCCTGTCAACCATTTTATTGTCTTCAGAAACTATCTGTCTGCACACTAAAGGGTGAGGTCAAGTAGCGTAGAATGATCACCAGCAGCCACTTTGGGCTACATCAATCCTCACACTTCTTGATGATCGAAGAAATCTGCAAGGGCCGCACTATCGGCCATGTGGGGGGTGATGACAGGGGCCGAATGGCAAGGCAAACTTTGAGCACGGTAGAGCACATTTGAGCACAGCAGTATTTGAAACGAGACGCGTCGGGGCAATTAAGTCTTAATGCGGATATATAGATAGGGGCATGCATGGAGGGGGGAACGGAAGAAAGAGCGCGCTCCTTCACAATCCGAAAAGAGTGCAAGCACAGACCGGGGGGCAGTTGCCCGCGCCGCTTGCCAAGGCCCGTGCTCCATTTGGGCCGTGCTGGTAGCTGAGCTTATAAGGTTTGTTCCGGCAGATCCTCATTCCGAAGCAAGCCTTTGTAGACCAAATGGTGCAAGAACTCGCTCAGTTTCGTTGAGGAAATCGCATATTTCCCCATAACGGCTTGGAAAGACATACCGGATTTAATGTCCGCCGCAAGATCAGAGGCCTTAATCTTGCGTCTCTCTTCGTCCGGTTGCACAGCACTCCCGTCACCGGATTCAATGGCAGGCTTGATGTCCTCAGTCGGTCCCCCATTAGCTGGCTTCTCAACGAAGCCTGGTGTCGAGATGACGCTCTCGACGTGAAGCTGACCTGACACTGACGCGCTCTCCTTTGCCACCGAATCGGTTGGCGTCTCCACGGTTTTCTCCTGATAAAACACCTTGGTTTGCCCTGTTGTCGGCAAGTATTTTTCAATTTGATCAGTGAGATAACCCCGAACAGCTGCTTTCAAGTAACCCCGATACCTCCGCTTAACCTTCGGACCGATCTTCCCCTTCTCAAAGCGTTTTGCCATTAGGGTTACAAAGTCGTCGGGCAGCGAGTTGAGCCATTTCTCGAGTTCATCTTTCACACGCTTAATGCGCTGTATTTCTATTATTCTTCTACTGATGGCAGCTTTATTGAATTTCGGCTTCGTAAGCATTTCAAGCAGGTCAACGTCTTCCTTCTTCCCGAAATTGTCTGCATGAAAGAGCAGGAAGGGGTCTGGGTGCATCTGGCAGGAATTGATCAAGTCGAAAAAGAAACGCCATTCGATACCGTTTGTGAGTATCCCAATGAGGTTTTTCGTCTCACATGCCGCGTAATACTGCTTGAGCTGTGCAAAGTGTTTTTCATTCAAAGTCACATCCGCCCCACCCTTGCATTCGATAATCATGACCAGTTTTTCGTCCAGGAATGTCGCGTAATCAACCCGGTCCGTTTTTCCAAGTCCGAAAACGCACAGGTGCTCGGGAAGCACTTCCTTCAGATTGAACACGTTAAATTCCAGGACGTTATGGATGAATGGTACCACCAGGGCATTCTTGACACTGGCCTCATCCTTGCAAGCCGCCCGCTGGTTGAGTGCGTGTTTTGTCCAATCTTTAAGTGTCTCTGCAAAGCCCATGATCGCCCCCTCCTTTGTGTCCTCAACACTGTCGATACGAGAATCCTCATGTCACGGTTCACCGGAAGCTTCCCAGGTTCGAATATTACCATTCTGAAGGTCCAGCGGTCAAAGTCAAAATCATATAAGATACTGGCCGGCGCGCCCTGTGGATAGATCTAACGAGAATTCCACAGGGGGCTTCTGTGAGATTAAGCCGTTGATTCCGAATACTAAGAAAGGAGGGCACGAGTCATGCAATGCCTGATATCCGAACTCGAGAGGGCGATCTATACCCTCCGGACCCAGAGGGAGATCGAGAGCAAGGCACAACGCCGAGAAGCGCTCGAAGCGTCGGAGCGGATCACCCAGGAGACTGCGGAATACCTGCTCGACTCTGGCGTGTTCGACGCCATGGAGGAATAGATGGCAATCGTGAAGAAGCGAGGGACCTACCACCTCGCCATCCGGTTGAACGGACGGCAGGTGTGGGTGAGTGCGGGCACAGGAAGCAAAACCCGCGCCAAACACATCGAGCGACAAATCGTCATGGCTTGCAAAGCCCGTGATTACCGCTCCCTTGATGCGGAGGCCAGAGCAGTGTGTGTCCAGCTGTACCAAAACCAAAGGTGGACCGTCCCGGAAGATTTGCTCGCTGCGGGACCCCTCACCCTGGGGAGGGCAATGACCGACTACACAACCACTAACCCAATCAATATCTTCTGCCGGTTCCTGATGCACTTCGGCGCGGCAACCCCCGTGACCGACATCTGGATTCCACAGGTCAAGGAATACGTCCAGGCCCGCCAAGCCGAAGGGGCTGCCGCATCCACCATCAACGAGGAAAAGGCCGCTCTTTCCAGGCTTCTCCAGGATCTCGTGGATGCCCGTATGCTCGAAGCCAACCCCGCCCTTATGGTCCCGAACCTGTCCGAGAAGGCCTGACATAGAGCCGCTTCACGCGCAATTTCGCGCGGATAAGTGAGCTGATTTGTTGGGGATTCAGGTGCATTTTTGGGAGGGTGGTAAATGCGGGGGGCGTGTCGGCCTGCCGACCCCCGCGAGCCCGGCCCGGAAGATCGTCATGGGGGCATCAGAGATCGGGATTGCCTCAGAAGAAGCATGTGGGGATTTTGCGTGTATCGGTTCTGCCGCGTCGGGAAATGTCGTGATTTTTGGGCAACGAGCGTTAAGCCAAGTTATTGATATTGCATTTGGTTTAAGTCTCAGGACGGTCTCAAAATCCACCGCCCTTACGGGTGTGCGAGTTCGACTCTCGCTCCGAGCACCACGAAAACACAAGGGAATTCGGTTGGTCCGGATTCCCTTTTTCATTGTTTTTCTGCCGTGGTGTCCACATTGGTGTCTATAAGCCCCTCCTCTTTCTTCCAATTGATATTCCGCAATTCTTCCTCGGTCACCAGGTTGTACCGCCTGAAGACGCTCATAGTCTTATGACCGCTGAGAGCCATACGGTCCGGCCTCTCGTCCGGGATGCTCCGACGATGGGTCCCGGCGTTGTGCCTCTCAGGTTTTTGACAATCCTTCAGGAGACTGATAAGATCTAAGAATGATGTGTTCAGGGAACAGAAATGAGACTGGAAACCGGCAATAACAGAAGGGAAGAGTCTCGTGCCGAAATTCGTGACTGAAATCGTCGGTGACGAAGATTACCGGTATCTTCCAATCGGAGAGCATATCGTGTGCGCGCCCGAAATATGCGGTGGCCGCCCCACGTTTAAGTATACCGGGATCGAGGTTGCCGGAGTCTTGGCAATGCTCGCCGATGGTGACACTATAGATGAAATTGTTGAAGATTACTATGGTCGCATCTCCCGTGAGGCAATTCTTGAAGCCATACAGATAGCCGGCAAGGAAGTTCGGAAACTCAGAAGGCGGCCCAAGCGAGCAGCGTGATTGTTCTTGATGAACATATGTCCAATCAGAGGGTGGCAACAGCCATCAAGACCTGGTACAAAGGCAGGATTGTGTCTGTTCGGGATTTGCGGCCCGGCTCACTGATCAAAGACGACGCCATTCCACAGCTTCTCCGCAAGACGAAAGCTAAACCGGCATTTGTAACGATCAACGTCAGTCATTTCTGGCAAAAGGTGCCGGTTGACAAACGGTTCTGCGTTGTATGCTTCGATATTCCAGACTTGTCCATGAGTCGTATAATGCCGGCCTTCAAAAGTCTGAACCGCCTTTTCAGTCATCCCGATTTTAGAAACAAGAAACAGCGTGTCGGTCATGTTTTCCGCATGACCACAGACGGCCCGACTCAGTTCTACAGTCACAATGACACGCAGATACGGTCCCTTGATTTGTGAAAGTCGCTTCTGGGATCACTTTGGCCATTACCGCTCGTGTTCCACGCTGACCGCGCATATCCCCCCAACGTCCCGGAAAACCAAGAAAAGATTCCATTCAGAGCTTCTCCCCTGCCAATTCGTGGTGTCCATAGGTGTCCGCATACGTGGCTATCAGCGGTACCATTCAATATCAATCAGTGGCAGAGAAAATAAAGGCAGCCCTTTGAAATGATTTAAGAAGGGCTGCCTTGGTAATTGCGGGTGAAAATCAGTAATAGAGCCATTTCTTGGACTCAAAATCCACCGCCCTTACGGGTGTGCGAGTTCGACTCTCGCTCCGAGCACCACGAGATCAGAAGGGAATTCGGTCAAGCCGTATTCCCTTTTTTATTCCGATCGGGGCCATGTTGTGTGCCGGCAAGAACAATATCCGGGCACGGAGGCCCGGGCTACAAAGGACTGTCATGAAGCCTTAGACCTGTTTCGTGGGACGGGCCTCCGTGCCCGTCGTTGACAGTCCCGCGGGGCGCTGGAATGTCCCACCGGGCCGCGTCCAGGAAAGACAGACTGGTTCACGGCCTACGCCGGGAAGACGGTTCAGCTTGTGCGACCGAATTCATGCCATAAAGCACTTGAAATCGCTCCACTCTTTGCGAGCGCTATGCAAGCGTATCTTCTCTATTTGGGGCATGTTTCAAGATATCGCTGCTTGTGCTTCCTGAGTTTTTCCAGGAAATCCGCGTTGCCGGTGACGCTCTCGCGCAGTTGCACCGCGGTATAGGTATTCCAGGCCAATCCCTCGTATATGCCGACAAGCTTGGATACCCGGTGCGTCCTCGAGTAATCCTTGAGTGCCGACGTCAACTTCTTGAGAGCCTCGTTCATCTTCGTTGTGGCTCTTGAGGAATCACTCATCCTCAGAGCAGCCTCGGCTTCCTCAAAGAATTGCCCTACCGCGCGGCATGCGGTCTTTGTTATTTGTTCTTCTTCCGCCGGCGTGGGCGGCTTTGCTTCATCCGTGCGATCTGTTGCGGCAATCCCTCCCCCGGCTTGATCGGCGGAAGCCATAACCTGCTCCAACACCACCTTCCGCAACTCAAGAACCAGTCTCTTCAGATCGTTGATTTCGCTCTTCAGAACAGCGAGATCGCTCTTGACCCGGCTCATTTCGCTGAAAAGATCCTGCGATTGAGCAGTGGACATGGGAGCGAGAAGAACAACCACCAAGAAACAGCATATCCTCGAACACGTTCCAACACCGTGCATGACCCTCTCCTTTGTGCGACAAGACTTTGTGGTGCGTCAACGGGGGTTGTCGGCATCCCCCGGCCGGTTCTCCCCTCCCAACATAGCCGAGCATTCGGAGATCTTCAACTTATTCGTGAGGCCCCGCGATGGAATGTGCAAACTTCGGTGGTCCGTGGCGCACACGCGGTGCCTTTGGCACATTAGGATCGCAGAACTTCAGGACCGAACACGGTCTGAAGCCCGTGATTTGTGTACCACGCCGGGTTCATCCGGGATTCAGTCAACCCAGCACAGCACGTTCCGGATGACCGACCAGCGGGGCTTTTTCCGGTAAGGGGTCTTCCCCAGTATCCAGTAGTCGAATTGTTGGGCCGCGGTACCGCTGGTCTGCTGAAGGTTGAGCCAATGGTTCAGGTACTCCAGGAAGACAAAATCCCCTTTGCCGACCGGGATGGGGTAGGCCACATCATACACGAACAAGTGCGGCTTCGGGACGGCGACGCCGAATTCCGGAGACAGCAGGGCCCACGCCTTGCCTATTTTGTCCGTGGTCAACAATGCGTCCGCAACGTCCGGCTTTGAAAAGAAATCCTTGATGCTCCCAAGTTCCACCAGTTGTGCGTTCGGCAGGTATGCACGAAGCAATCGGCGATCCTCGGAACTGTTGGCCGGCGTCACCGCCACCCGCATTGTGCCCATAGCGGCCATATCCGCCCGTTGTTGAAATTCCTTCTTTCTGTGGTCCTTGACGATGAATGCGGCCTTCATCTCCATGTAGGGACGGGTGAAATTCACCTTACCCAGATCGTCCACTCTCATGGGAAAGGCCGACATGACTATGTCGCAGATCCCCGCGTCCAGGTACTCGCGCACCTTTCCCCTCTTGACGGGAATAAACTCCAATGAAACGCCCAAGTCTCCCGCCAAACGGTGGGCAAATCCAATATCGTAGCCCACAAGCTCGTTTCTTGAATTAAAGAATGCGAAGGGAAGCGCTTCCGCGTCGTATCCCACCCTCAGCGTCCCGCTGCTCGCGATCTGCTTGAGAAGATCCTCTTGCTTGTCTCTCGGTGGGGGACCGGCGTCCTTCGGGCCCGGAAGACTCCGGAAAACCTTTGCCGGAGATTTACCGGCGATCTCCATGTCCATCAAGACCTTGTCCTCGTGATAAATGTCCCGCACCAGGACGCCCAGTCCCGTCCGTGCCGTCACCACAAAGAGTGACAGCAGTAGAACGCTGCCGACCAGGGCCGTCACAATCCGCTTCCCGTTGAACTCGGCCTTGCGGATGAGAAGGTAGGACACGACGAGGGTGAGAGCCTGCATGCTCATAGTCTGCAGCATTACTTTGAATCTTCGGGTAACAACGTCCGCCATTATGTACAGATCAAAATAGTCACCGGGCAATTCCATGTACTTCAGAAGGAACGGCACGCCGACTTTTGGAGAGCCGAACAGGCTCATCACCCCGGCCAACGCCAGTCCCAGATGGTTCAGAATGCCCAGCGTCTGATTCACGTACCAGGCCACAAACAGTATGAACAAGATTTCAATGATTTTGCCTACGCTGGGAAAGCTGTACGCCAGAGGAAGAACGCTGTCGATTATACTTGCGGTTCTTTCTTCCTTGGGAACTATCTTGGCAAACAGTTCCTTTGATTTATCGGCAATAACCGCCAAGACCACGAAGTTGTTTCCGGTTGTAAAACCCAACACCAGAGCTTCTTTGGAAAAATTAAGCACATCTTTGAACGTGAATCCCGTGAAGCAGGTGACAATCATGGGCAGCAGCCAGAATGTCAAGACAGAGGCTGCCAGTATGTAACAAACAAAGTAGACTTCAAGACGCTGTAACTCCTCGAAAGAGATGGTGCCCACGAAAGTCGCCGTCAGAGCGAACACGCCGATTGGGGACGTCTTGACCACCATTCTCGTCATCTGGGTGAGGGCCTCGGCCAGGACCGACAACACTTTGAGGAATGGCTCCTTGTCTTTCACCCGCAACAGAGCTGCGCCAAGAAACACGCTGAAGAACACTATGGCGGGAACCAAGGCTTCGGACAGGGCGTTGAAGATATTGGCCGGAATGTAGTATTCCAGCAGATTGACGGCCTCAACCGTCCGAGGCTCGGACACGCGAAAGAAAGAAGAAGCCTGCGACACCGGAAATGCGTAGCTGAAGGTAAAGATCACAATCAGTCCGACGAGCCAGAACAACACCAACATGAGCAAGCCCTTGCCTGCCATCAGTTTGGCATCGCTTGAGGAGAGGGACCCGACCCCTTGAATCAACGTCACCACCATATACGGGAAGACGCCCATCTGCAGAAGCATGATGAAGGCCTTGCCGACGATGTTGAGAGGCCGGCAGAGTTCCCCGAAGAACAGACCGGACAACGCGCCCGCTCCGAGGCCGATAAAGATCCGGCTGGAGAGGCTTAGACGGGAGAGCCTTTGGAACATGTCACATCTCTGGGAGGTTAGGCTTCTTGACCAGGAAGCCGTTTTCATCTTTCAAGCTTATTTCGTAGACCTGCTTATTGGATTCACTCTTGGCGGTGGTCGCAGTCCCGTTGTACGCCAAACCAATCGGAGCGTGAAACCGCTGATCTCCGAATGCCAGGAAACAGCCGGTAACACCCCTGATCGTGCCCGCCGCTCTTTCCAAACGGCATTCCACCGGCATGCCGAGATCGGGGGTGACGAGGGTTTCATCGACGTCTGCATGAAATTCCGCCTTCAGTCGCTCTTTATCCCAGGAAAACGACACCCTTGCATACGTCTTTTCGATCCCCGCCACCGGAGCATTGTAGGTATACAGCACCGAACCGGACCCTTCCCCGGCCCGTGTTTCCACCACTGCATGCTTGCTCTCCCGCAGCTTGCCCAGCGTCGTAGCATGGTATCCGAACGTGAACCCACCCAAGCGGAGTACCGGGATCGTATCGTCATCGTAACGTGAAAAATCGCCCGGGACTTCGGCGACGATACTGCATTTCCACATCGTTGCAGGCACGCCCTCCGGCGCGGACCCGTCCGATGTCTCCCGATAGGTTTGTGAGAAGCGAAGAGTTCCAAGCTGCGGGGACTCCGAGGCCACTTGACACGAATCACCGAAGAGCAGGGTCTGAGGGATGTCTCGGAACGATGTGACCTTCCCGTCCGGCTGAGAGAAATCAATGAGCCACACGCGGTCATAGGTCTCATGGGGCCAAACGAGTTGCCGCAGGTGGGGCACGCCCAGGGCCTTCGCCAGAGGCACTATGTCCATGTGGGCCGCGCAAACGAGCACCGACTTTGAATCCCATTCCCTGCCGGCCCGCAACCACTCTGCAAGCTCCGTTACTTCGCCGTAGGCAAAACGGTTGATCACCGTCCGCCCAAGTGCCCGCGCCGGAGGTTCAACGGTTTCCTCGCAGCGGACCGAGCTCTTGTGCCGTGAAGGACGCTGGGCAATGATTGCTGCAACCGTCCCATATTCGAGAACCCGCGGATCGCTTCGGAAGAATTGGGCCAACGCCATGGCTCTGGTGAGCCCTCTCGGGTTGAGATGGATCTTGTTGCGGTCTTCGTATTTCTCCGCATGACGGATAATCATGACCTGGGAGGGCATAGCCTGCACCGGGACGGCGATTCCCATCAGCCACCCCATGCTCAAGGCGATGCACCAGACGGACGTTACCCATACCCGACCCGCGGACAAAGGCTCACCCCCACGAGGGTATGGCCTGGAAGCCGGCTCGCTGCGTTGCACCTCGGACCATATGCACTGTCGTGAAGGGACTTGGGTTCGGTTGATCACATGCAACACGAGGGCCTCTACATGACTGGTTTTGCGTGCCGGTATGGCTCGGTATACGGAGCGGTCTGAACATGTCCGCGGTCTTGGGGACGGCCGAGTCGGTCAAGGTGCGATTGTCGGTGCATGCAGGAAAACCGCCGGGGGCTCACCATGTGCGAGGCATCCGCCATGATCCGATCCCGACCCGGGTGCCTAAAACCGGGCTGAGATGCATTGCAAACGGTGGTTGCCGTTTCCATTTCGGAAACGTTACGCCGGATTCCCGGGGAATCCCGAGTGGCGTGATGTGGATGAAAAAACTTTCCCAACCGTCTTTCGAGGATAACGCTGCGCGATGCCCGAAGTCAAGGGCAAACTTTTCGGCCCGCGTTCGGCACAAGTAGAGGCAACTTTACGGCAATTCTTGCAGCCACAATAATTTCAAGTGCTTATAACTTGTAAGAAATAGAGGGAATTCAGCAATCACACGAAGTATCCCATAACATAACTCAGGCCCAACACGGTTATGACCACGGCAAGAGCGGGCCGGATGATCGACCCCGGCACATACTTTTGGCAGGATGCTCCCAGGTACATTCCCACGAACCCCCCGAGACCGAACAACAGACCCAGAAGCCAGTCCGGTCGGACGGACTGACCGGGAAGCGCCACGTACGGTCCGAAAAGTTCGTAGAAGACGACTCCTCCCACCGATGTGACGAACGTCCCCATTAATGCCGCCCCGGCTATTGTGTGAACGGGAAGTCCGAAGAAGGATACGACGAAGGGGGCGATGATCGCGCCGCCGCCGATTCCGTAAACACCGCCGATCAATCCCACGACCATGGCCAACATGAACAAACCGGTAGTGTGGAATCGGAAGCTCTCACCGAAGAATTCATATTCAGTGCAGGACAGGGACCAACTCGTGGTGCGTATGGCCGGGCGGTCGGCCGGTGATATACCGTTTCCCGAAATTCTCGTGAATTGCCGCAACCGGGCCTCCACCGCCTTTTCCGCGGTTCCGGCCTCCCGTCTTAAAGCCGCCTGATAGAGCATGCGTCCTCCAATGTAGAGGAGCACGCAGCCGACAAAGAGCTTGAAGGATTTCGGATCCGGAAGGTACCGGATCCTGATGAACAGACCGAGAACAAGTCCGGGGAAGGTTCCCGCGACAATGTTCCAAGCCAGAGGCCAATTCATGCGCCCTTCTTTGAAGTACCGATAGACGGCGCTCGGAATGCCGACCACGTTGAACACGAGATTGGTAGGCGTTACGGAAGGACTCGTGAAGCCCAGGACGCTCATCTGAAAAGGCAGTAAGAGAAAAGCTCCCGATAAGCCGCCCATGGAAGTGAAGAAGGAAATCGCCAGCGCCGTGAGGGGCGGCATCCAGATTACGGTTTCAACTCCCGAGACAGGAAAGGTCATCAGACCCTCCAACATGACGCAGACGTACGCATCATCCGAGACGGTCGCAAGGGCATCGGCAGTCTTCCCGGCACGTGAACCGACACGCTTTCGTTTGAAATCGTGTCGGTATGATAAACGCACCCCGCGCACGGTGTCAAGAAGTCTTTGCCCGGACGTTTGGGTCTGTCACCCAATAGACCCATCATCCCTCCGGCCTCTCATCCAATGGTATAGCCGTGGGGGCCGCCGGCAATCGGGGACATGATCCGATTTTGCGAACGGCGCCATGCGACCTCGCAAAATTCGGAATCGTGTCCCCGGATTGCCAACTTGCAAGGTTTGTTTTGGGACAGACACTTTGGACAAGGGGCGATGATGTGCTAATAGTCCTTCAAAGGAGTGAGCGGGCCAAACAGAGCCGACACTAGGGAAAACCATGGGCAGGCATAAGCGTCAAGACTCGGGAAAATCGCATCACATGAGAGTGCAGGCCGACCTGAATGCCTTGAACCCTTCCCGGATCTATGAGATCCCGGAGGAAGCGCGGCATCTCGACCCCACTCAATTGGCAAAGCTGGAGCAAGATTTCCGTACGTGGTCGGAGTCTTCGTCACGTAAAGACATCCGATGTTCCAGAAAACGAATTCTCTTGATATTTCTGCTCATCCGTTACACCGGAGCCCGTCTTCACGAGGTTCTGGCCCTCGATCTCAAAAAACACATCGACGTTGACAAGGGGGTGGTCCGCTTCGGCAACTCGGAGGCTGCCGAAGGCTCACCTCGGCGAGACGTCCAAATCTCACGGGAATTGACGGCCGAAGTTCTAGAGATGCCGGCCGACCCCGTATTTGCCGCGAAAACCGGGTCCAGACTCATGGTTGATGAGGGGCATGTGCGGCGAAAGTTCTACGAACGGGCCGTTGCCTGCAACTTTGCACAAGAACTGGGCTCGCCCAATGCGATCCGCAGAGCCAGGGCAGTGGAACTGATGCAAAGGAACGTCCCGCTGCCGGTGGTTCAGAGGATCCTCGGGCATTCGACGCCGAACCTTACAGCCTCCTTGGTGGCGTTTTCCGACGACGAAATCCAACAGGTGGCCAGACACTTCGTCGAAAGGGAAAGTCGCAGAAAAACCAGCGCTCGTAACGCGTTCTTTGGAAAGATCCGCGCCATTCGGCAAGGAGACATTCAAAGCCAAGTTGAACTGGTCACCATGAGCGGCGACGTCGTCGCCACGATTATCACCAACAACAGTCTGAAGAGGCTGGGTTTGAGGGTGGGCGCCTTGGTCACTGCGGAAGTCAAGGCGCCGTGGGTCGTGGTCCAGAAATCGGACATTCAACCGGAGAGCACCGCCGAAAACCTGTTTCGGGGTAACGTGGCCCGGGTCACTCGCGGCAAGCTCACCTCCGAACTCATTGTGCGGATTCATGACGGCACGGAATTATGCTCCGTGGTTACGGAGCACAGCAGGCGCAAGCTCGGTCTTAAGGGCGGCGAACCCGTCTGGGTTATGTTCAACAGCTTTGCGGTGACCCTGCACATAGAGTAGAGTCCGGTGTTTGGTGTTCAGTGCCTCCGACTTCCGGGAATTCCTCAAACCTTTGCCCCTCGATTTCACGGAGAGCCTCAAGAAGCACCCGGACTCGCTTTATCCTTGTTTCGGTACCCGCAATCATTCTTTGGACCGGCTTACGGGACTCCCAAGTCCCAGATGATGCGAATCTCCTCCGGCCAATGATCCGTCAATTTCTTGATATCGCCCGTGAGCCCGTCTTCGAGCTCCAGGAGTGCATCGTATGCGGCGGGCGTCATCCTTCGGCATAGCTTTCAGATCCTTCTCGGCCTTCCGCTCCATCTCGAGAGTACAGCTCATTCTCCGGCTCTTAACGAGTCCAGGAAAGCCATTTCGCGAAGATCGTCTTGAGGAACGGGGTCAAACGTGTGCGATTGTACGCGTCCGCAGCCTGCTTGATCGCTTCAGCTTGAGTCGGATATGGATGGATGACGCTGGAAACTTTTCCGAGCCCCACCTTGCCCACCATGGCCAGCGTGAGTTCGCTTATCATTTCTCCTGCATGAGCAGCCACGATGGTGGCTCCGAGGATCCGGTCGGTTCCCCTTTTCACGTGAATCTTGACGAACCCCTCGTCTTCACCGTCAAGGATGGCCCTGTCAACCTCGGCAAGAGGCCTGACGAACGTGTCGACCGCTAGACCCTGTTTTTCCGCATCTCTCTCATACATCCCGACATGCGCGATTTCCGGATCGGTGTACGTGCACCAGGGAACGGTGAGCGCGCTCAGCTTCTTGGATCCCTTGAACAGCGCATTCTGGATGACGATGCGGGCTGCCGCGTCCGCGGTGTGGGTAAACTTGTACATCATGGAGACGTCGCCGGCCGCAAAAACCGCGGGGTTTGTGGTCCGCAGGTAATCATCCACGAACACTCCCCTACGCGTGTCATAGTGAACACCCGCAGCCTCCAAATTGAGATATTCGACATTCGGCGCCCGACCGGCTCCCACCAGAATCTCGTCCACTGCTATGGAGTCCGGCTCTCCGTCCACCTCGAAATGGATGACTTTCTCCCCGTTGACTACTTGAACCTCTTTCGGGTCGCTCTTGAGGATCAACCGCACCCCTTCCCTGATGAATCGATTTTGAATGATTTCCGCCGCGTCCCCGTCCTCACGGTCAAGTATGTGATCATTCTTATGGAAAAGGATAACCTGACTGCCAAGTCTCTGAAACGCCTGCGCCATTTCGCAGCCTATGGGGCCGCCTCCTATGACGGCAAGTCGGGAAGGTCTCGCTGTGAGCGAAAACACCGTCTCATTGGTGAGAAAGCAGGCCTCTGACAAACCTTTGACGGCAGGATGTACAGCCCTGGCGCCCGTGGCTATCACAGCCTTCTTGAAGCGCAAAGACTTGCCTCCGACCTCCACGGTATCCGGGCCGGTAAATTCGGCATTTCCCATGAAAACGTCAACACCGAGTTCCTTGAAGCGTTTCACGGAATCATGGTGACTGATCCGTGCCCTAAGCTTTCTCAGGCGCTCCATCACGCCGGCAAAATCAATGGTCGCCTTTCCGTTCACCTCTATTCCGTAGCCTTGAGCGTGCCGGATTCCAGCGTACGCCCTGGATGATCGAATAAGAGCTTTCGAGGGTACACATCCGTAGTTGAGGCAATCGCCCCCCATGAGATGCCGTTCCACCAGAGCAACCTTTGCTCCGAGGCCGGCCGCCCCTGCTGCAGTGACGAGCCCGGCAGTACCTGCGCCGATGACTACGAGGTTGTAACGATCTGCGGGTTCGGGATTTTCCCAACCCTGTGGATGAACGTTGGAGACCAGTTCTCGGTTGTGGACGTCATCAGGGAGCACTTCCACTCTCTCCTCCAAGAGAGGTGCAGTCCGTGCCCTGGATTTTCCCGCTTCGGCCACTGCAGACGCTTCCGCTTCTTTCAGGCTCTTGCGGGCAAGTCTGGTGACAAACAATGCCACGGCGATCGTAGCAACCAATCCAACCCAAAAGAACACTTGGCCTGCAAAGCCACCTTCGACTTTTCCGGCAGCCGCCTCTGTCAAGGACCTTGCCGCGGAGCCGAAGTAGACGTACATAAGGGTGGCCGGCAGCATGCCTATCAGTGAAGCCAAGGCATAGTTCCCGAAAGAGACCTTGGTAAGACCGAGGGCGTAATTGAGAAGGTTGAACGGGAAGACCGGGCTCAATCTCAGCAGCAAGACAATCTTGAATCCTTCCCTTCGCACCGCCTCGTCAATGGCGGCGAACTTTGGATTTCCACTGACCTTTTGGGCCACCCAATCCCGCGCAATGGTCCTGCCTATGAGGAATGCCGCAAAAGCTCCCAAGTTGGCGCCCACCCAAACGGTGAGCACCCCTACGGGAACCCCGAACAAGAACCCGGCACCCAAGGTGATAACCGATCCGGGAAGAAGAAAGACCGCTGCAATTACGTAGAACCCGGCTACAAACAGCGGTCCCCAAACACCAAGCCCCTGTGTCCACTCAAGGCCTGTAGCGAGGTACTGTTTCACCGGCAGGAGCAGCAGGAGGGCCGCTAAGACAATTGCCGGCACTATGATGAAGACTATTCGGGTAAAGCGCGTCACTATAGAAGCTTTCCAATCAACGGTCTGTCCCTGTCTTGTCGAGTTCCTGCCGCCTATGGTCATGATAAACGTCGAACAGGACTTTTAGGACCGGTAGAGGTACTTCTGTTGAGTCACGGTAAGCGCAAGCGGGATCATAAAGAAGACCGTTGTCCCATTCAAGCCCCCCTACGCGGTCGATGCCGACCGTGTTAAACATTGCCGGATCTCGCAGATCCTCCCAAGTTTCCGTCTCAAGAAGCGGCTTCATATCGAGAAAGCGGATCTCTCCGGATTCGAACTGGAGAATGAGCGTGAAATCGTCTCCAGGAATGACCTTGGTGATGTTCGCCCCCGGTGGTTCTTCAAGGGGGTAGTGTTCATCGTCGTATCTCTCAATAGCGTCTGCCAGGATATCGACCTCGTGATATTCCGGGGTTCCTGGGGCAGAATTGGTCTGGTAGATTTCATAGGCTCTCTTGCAAGCGGCGTCGTAATCTTCCCTTGTCTGTATAGGTTTGATCTCCATTAGAATTACCTCCCGGTCATACCGTTAGGGTGTCGATTTGGCGGACGTCCTTCTTGTTACCGAGCCATCGCGTAAACACGATTTCTTTATCATACCAAATCACTACGATAAGTCTCAATGGACCAAGACGGAAATATACTCGATCAGTTCCTATCGGGCTTGCTCTTGGAAAAACGTTGAGAACGTCCTGTGCTCTTCTCCAGTGGGCGTCTTTTGTCTTCTGTAGCCAGTCCTTCAAGAGGTGTTCTGTTTCTGGATGTTGTTCCCAACACTCCCGGAGCATTGCGGGCGAGATGATTCGCATCATACCTCCGGTCGAGAGTCATCATATCGTCAGACCTCGCACACCGTCAACAAGCTTCACCAGACAGCCGTGGAGCCACACCGGGAATTCGGGGAGACTTCGGGGGACACAATACCGTTTTTCACAGTGGGCGCTTTCTGGGACGGCCGGGGTCACCCTTGCTCAGATTCGAGCCGGTCAACCTCTCAACGGTTGTTACAGAAGTTCCATCGAGTGAACCCCACGCTTCATGACATGAGAGAGCGGCCCTCTTGTCAACGAAATCGGTTTCCTGTCCCCCTACTTCCCCAAGGCATAGGGCCTTGTCGAGGAGCGGGGCATTGATCGACAGCCCTCCCAAAGGAGCAATCAGCCAACCTAGTTTCTAAAGGGCGTCCCGGATTCACGGATTTCAGTATACCTCGTCATGGGTTCCAACGGTCTGTAACAGAATGGCTTCGGAGCCCTCATAATCTATGATTTGAAACACAATTCTCAAGTTGTAGCCGACACTTGCAGCCCAAGATCCTTCAAGTTCTCCCTTGAGCTTGTGAGTCTTCAACTTGGGATGCAGCGCGTCTTCCAACAACAATGCCATTGCGGCTTGCAGCTCTTGGGCGAGATCGGGACGCTTCTTGACGAGGCGCTTTGCGGCGCGAACAAAGGCGCTGGAGCGGATTAGTATGCGTCTCACGACAGTATCTCTTTCATGAGATCCTCGACCGTGGTGGGAGCACATTGACCGTGCGCGAATTC
>JAZDHD010000329.1:0-22792 GCA_043806215.1 Pseudomonadota bacterium
CTGCCGGGCGTGTTTGTAGGGGCACCCCCCTGTGGGTGCCCACGGGTAGGCACAGGGGCCTACCCCTACCAATCCGGCACGGAGGCCGGCGCTACCAAAGCAGGCCTTGCGGCCTTGGATACGACACCGTAATTAGGAAACTGGGCACTTAACGTCCCGGAGGGACAGTATGATGGTAGACCGGTCTTTCAAGGCCGGGTTGGAGGCTTTGCCCTAATTTGTCGCCCATGCCCTAGCCCCCTTTTTCAAAGGGGGAACAAGAGGAAATGTCCTTCAGGATAGGTGTCCTCCTGGCCAAGGACACAAAAGTTGCCGCCTATGGGGCGGAGCCTGGGAACGAGGTGAATCGTAGTACCAGGCAGGCGTATTCAGCTCGAAAGAAATCGGGAGGAGACAATGACCGCTTTGGAAGAACTGCTTCGGGTTCCCCACCGAACCGAGAACCCCTACATCAAGGACTGGAAAGGAGACGGTGGCCGGGTCATAGGATTCACGTGCAGCTATGTTCCGGAAGAAATCATCCACGCGGCGGGCTTCCTCCCGTACCGAATCGAGGCAAAAGACTGCCGGGACACCGACCTTGCCGACGTGTACATGCATCGCTTCAACTGCACCTATGCACGGTGCATATTGCAGGAAGGCCTTTCGGACCGGTACGGCTTCCTGGACGGGATGTGTCTGCTCAATGGATGCGAACAGATCCGTCGTTTGTATGAGATCTGGGACGCGGAGCACAAGACCGATTACATGTACATGGTGACGATCCCGCATTCGGTCTACGACGAAGGACTTGCCTGGTACAAGGAAGAAGTCTTTAATTTCAAAGAGAAACTCACCAGCGACTTTGCAGTGAGATGCTCAAAGAAGGATTTGCAGAATTCCATCCGGGTCTACAATGAAACGAGGCGCTTGATCGGGGAACTCTACGATCTGAGGAAAGCGCAGAACGTTCCCGTCAGCGGTTCCGACGCTCTCCGGATAGTGCTGTCGGCGTACATCATGCCCAAGGAAACGTATAACGGGCTGCTCAAGCAAGCGTTGGAAGAGATTCGCTCCAGAGACGGGAACTCTTCGTACAAGGCCCGGTTGCTCGTCGGAGGGTCCGCGGTGGACGGTCCCGGGCTCTTCGATCTCATCGAAGGGATGGGAGGCATGATCGTCACGGACACCCTTTGCTGCGGGGCGAGGCAGTTCGACAATATCGTTGCCGAAGAAGGGGATCCCTTGGATGCACTGGCCAAGGCCTACTACGTAAAGAATCCCTGTCCCCGCATGATGAACGAGTACAAGAACAGGTTGAACTACACGGTCAAGGCGGCGGAAGGCGCTTCCGTGGACGGCGTGATCCTTCAGAAGATCGTGTTTTGCGACAACCACGCCGTAGACGGCACCATGTTGGCCGACGACCTGGAAGCCAAGGGCATACCCACCATGGTAATGGAACGGGACCACATGCTTACCGACACCGGTCGTCTGAAAACCAGGGTCGAAGCATTCATGGAGAGGATCGGCGGGAGGTAGGAAGAAATGAACAACGGCAAAGACAGAACGGTCTTCAATAACTGGCGCGTGACCGCGGACCTGGCCAATTTCATCTTGGATCAGGACGGGCTCACATCGCTCGACGATTGGGGCGGAAAGGAAGTCGTCAGAGAGATCCTGCCCGAGAATATGAGGAACGTGTTCGACAGGGTTCAGCCCGATCTCATTGACTGCATACTGCAAGACCGCAATAGGCGGGTTGCCTCGGCCTTTCTGAACAATGTGGTCCACTTCGTGGACTACTGCGAGGAACTACTGGATGCAAAAAGACCCATCTGTTACCACTACTTCCCCATCAGTGTGGAGATTCTCCTCGCCATGGGCGTTGCACCGGTCTGTTACGAAGTCATATGCGGCCTGGATTCCGCACTTTACGTTGACGGCGCGGAGTCGGGCATCGATAGGATAGAGGCGGAAGGCTATCCGGACCATCTCTGCTCGACGCAGAAAGGCACAGCCGGATATCTGCTCATGGACCTGGTCCCCAAGCCGGATTTCCTCGTGAAATCCGCGACTCCGTGCGACTCGAGCAACAAGCTCTACGAATGGACCGCGGTGAAGTTCGATGCACCCCTGATTATGCTGGAAACACCGTATTACCGGAACGAACGGGGCCATCGATTTGCCGTAGGCGAAGTCAAACGGATGATCCGTGAGCTGGAAAAGCTCACCGGCACGAGACTTGATGAGGACCGGCTGAGGGAATATTGCGAAATCGGCAACGAGACGGTCGATTACATCCTCAAGATACAGGAATTGAAGCGGAAAAAGCCTTGTCCGGATACGGGTTGGCACAGGCCGGCCGACACGATTTTCATGACCCAGATCGGTACCACGTTTGGCAGAGATTACTTCAGGACCTTGTACGAAACCGTCAAAGAGAGAGTGGACGCGGGCGTCGGCATCATCCCGGAAGACAAGATCGAACGGAGACTCGCGTGGGGATACACATGGGAAGTCTATGATCTCCCATTCTTTGATTGGCTGGAGCAAGAGCACGGGGCCACCTACAGCCTGGACACGCTCACCTATCTTTCGCCCGAGGTGGGCCTGGTGGACACCACGAATACGGAGACAATGATCGAGGGGCTCGCATGGCGGTTGTTGAACATGCCGATGGGCCGGCAAACCATGGGATTCTCCGATGTCTGGATCGGCGACTTCGTGAGGATCGCCAAGGAGTACAAGATTGACGCACTGGTAATCGGGGGACACATGGCATGCAAACACTTCTGGGCTCTCAACAAGCTTCTCACCGACAAGGTCAGAGAAGAGGTCGGGATTCCTACGCTGAGGTTCGAGATGGACATGTTCGACAAGAGGTTCACTCCGCCCACCGAGCTCAAACGCACCATGAACGAGTTCTTTGCAACCATGTGACACCTGGGCCCCGGCCTTCGCCCATAAGCGTTAACTGTTATGTCCTTAGTCAGGAGGACTCCGACAATTCCGGATTAAGTTGACGCCTATGGGCCTTCGCCGGGGAGACGGCGGGCAGAAGCCCGCCTCGGAAGACGACGGGCAGGGACGCCCGTCCCACGGTTCTGCTTTGTAGGGGCACCCCCCTGTGGGTGCCCAGGGCAGGCTCCGTATAAGTCTTCCGTAGCCCGGGCCTCCGTGCCCGGAGATCTCCGGTTCCAGTCTCCTGCCGCGAAACGAGGGGAAAACACGTGACCGAACCCGGGATAAGAGCGCTGACCGACAAAGTCAATAGACTGCAACCTCCGGAGAGTCCTTATGATTGTTCTTGGATGTGATGTGGGAGCTCTGGCAACAAAGACCGTGCTCCTGGAAAACGGCCGCCTGCTCGCCCACACCATTGCGGCCAATGAAGGCAGGCCGAAGGCTGTGGCGGCCGGATCGATCGACGATCTCCTAACAAAGGCGGGGATCTCCATGAAGGATATCCGGGCCTGCGGAGGAACGGGCCGGGGAGAGAAGTATATCTCGGTTCCGCACTCCGTCGAAGGCATGATGAATTGTCTTGCGAGAGGAACCCTGTGGACCCTGCCCGAGGCCGGGACCATTGTGGACCTGGGAGGGCTCGGCAGCACGGCCGTCAGCATCAACGACAAGGGAAAAGTTCTCGAATACCGCTCAAACGACCGATGCGCGGCAGGCACGGGGTTCTTCCTGGAGTTGGCCGCGCAGGCACTGGAACTCACCGTGGACGAGCTCGGCCCGCTCTCTCGACAAGCCAAAGAGCGTGTTCAAATCAGCTCCCAGTGTGCAGTCTTCCGTGAGAGCGAAATCGTTACTCATGTCAACGACGGCAAGGACGTGGCCGACATCGTCGCGGGAATCAACTATTCTCTCGGTATCGCGGCAGCCACCATGGTGAGAAGGCTGGGAGGCCGGCCGGAACTTACCGTTACCGGCGGAACGGCAAAGAACGAAGGAGTTGTCGAGGCGCTTGAGGCAAACGTGGGGATGACGGTGAGGCGCGTGGGCATAGACCCTCAACTCATCGGAGCGATCGGCGCCGCTCTCGGCGCCGCGGCGTCCTTATCTATGCAGGAGACCGGATAAATGATCGTAGCGGGATGCGATGTAGGCTCACTTTCGGGCGAGGCCGTCATACTCGAGGACAATTCCATCTTGACGTACGAGATTATGAGGGTCCGTCCCCGACCGGAACAAACAGCCCAAGAAGTCATGGACAGGGCGCTGTCCAGGGCCGGTCTGACTCTGGAAGATCTCGACTATTGCGTGAGCACCGGGTATGGTCGCGAAAAGATCCCCTTCGCGGCCGGCAGTATCTCTGAAATATCATGCCACGGAAGGGGAGCCCATTGGGGAAACCGTGACGTGAGGACCGTGATAGACATCGGCGGGCAAGATTGCAAGGTCATTCGGGTTGACAAGCTCGGATACATGGTGGATTTCGCCATGAACGACAAATGCGCCGCAGGCACCGGCCGATTCCTGGAGGGCATGGCAAAAGCCCTGGGAGTGAGCCTGTCCGAACTGGGGCCGCTCACCTTCGAATCATCGGCTCCCGTGGGGATTACCAAGACGTGCAGCGTATTGGCACAATACGATGTTATCTGCATGATCAACGACGGGGTGGAAATGGCCGATATCGCAGCCGGCATCAACAAGGCCATGGCGGAACGCATCAGCAAGATGACGAAGAAGGTCGGGGTACGCAAGGAAGTGGCCATGACCGGCGGAGTCGCGAAGAACCCGGGCGTGGTCGACGGCTTGAAGAAAGTGCTGGATGTCGAGATCGTGGAACTGAACGGATTGGACCCACAGATCGTAGGTGCGCTTGGTGCGGCACTTTTTGCACGGGAGCGGGCTGAACGCGAAATGCGGCGATAGGGACCGTCATCTTAGTGCCCCGTGGCGCAAATACGGTCGCACATTTTCGTCTTGCTGACGGCTCGGGTGCCGGCAAAAACGAGAATCCGGGCATCCCGCGCGGAACGCGGGACCGGGCTACGAAGAACATAGACCAAGCCGGTCGTACACCGTGGGACGGGCGTCCCTGCCCGTCATCTTCCGGGGATCAGCTTGCGCGACCGTATTTGGGAAACCGAGCACTTAGTATCTGTCCCAAAACAAACCTTGCAAGTTGATTCCGCGTTTTTGCCCTGAGATCCGATGCAATCCGGGGACACGATTCCGAGTTTTGCGAGGTCGCATGGCGCCGTTCGCAAAATCGGATCATGTCCCCGGATTGCCGTAACCGTACGTGCGCGGTGCCGAAGAAGGGAGCCGAATTCATGCAGACAAACCCTCACAAGGAAGTGCTGGCCGTAACGGGAAAAGGCGGTGTCGGCAAGACCACGACCACGGCAATAATGGCCAAGTTGCTTATCCAACGAGGGGTACGGCCGTTTGTGGTGGATGCGGATCCTCCCGTGAGTCTGGCCTATGCGTTAGGCGCGGAGCCGACGAGGACCCTGGGACTCTTCAGGCAAAGACTGATCGAAGATCCCGGGGAAAAGCGGCGAGTCGCGCAATCCGATAGACACATGAGGGAGTTTATCTACGATGATGTCCTCATGGAGGTCAACGGCGTATCACTCCTCGTTCTCGGGAGAGCCGAAGGGCCGGGATGCTTCTGCGGAATCAACGAACTGCTCAAGTTCGGGATCCAGTCGCTGTCGGACAGATACGCTGCGACACTGATCGATTGTGAAGCGGGAATCGAACAGATCAACCGTCTTGTCGTCAATCGACTGACAACATTGCTCATTGTTTCCGATGCTTCCGTGAAAGGCATCCGGACCGCGGAACACCTCAACCAAGTGGCCAAGGAATACGCGGTGAACGGCTCCTTCAGGGTGGGCCTCGTGATCAACAAGGCCAAGAGGGACGTTGGTCCGCTGGAGGCCAGGGCCAAAGAAATCGGGCTGGAGGTTCTCGGGCATATTCCCGACGATGAGAATGTGGCCGAATTCGATTTTCTGGGCAAACCTACGCTGATGCTTCCCGACGATTCCCCGTGCGTAAACGCGGTGCGGAAAATCATGGAACGGCTGAATCTCATCGAACCGGCCGGGTAGTATCAATCAAGCTCATCAATAGCCTTGGTGTTGCCCAGGAAGTCCACCACTGCCTGAGTGTTTATGAAAGGGCTCCTGTCCTGGAGTTCCTCTATAGTGACACGTCCCGACGCCACCAGCTTGTCGAATGCCGTCAGGAGGGTGCCGTGATGAGTGATGCCGTACTTATCCATAAGGCCGCGATCCGTCATGCCTTGCCGTATGTCTTCGAGAAATAGGGGAATGGATATACGTATTCTGCGCGTCCGTGCTTTTGTCATAGTATGTCAAGCCTGCCGCCATCAATCCTTACCGCCGGAATCAAACGGAAAACTAAATAAGTTTGCTACCTTTTGCGTACTATCCAACATGTTCCGGTTGAGCAAATCCTCTTCGGATAGGTGACCGGCTGCAAGGAGTTGTTCAATAACTTTCGGCAGCATCGTCTCGGTAAGACTATACTTATCGATGAGTGCTTCATCGTCCAAACCGGCCCTGATATCGGTGATGAAATCCTTCAGTTTGATCTTCACTCTTGGTTTGTCTGCCAATGTCGCCCTCGCTCCCTGATGGACTTCTGCAACCCGGGGGGCAATTCAGGTCCAAGAAGAGGCCTTGCCGGTAAGATCGACATGAGGCGGATCCGATCGGGGGGTGCCCGGAGGATCCAGGTTCGAGGCACCCATTCATGGGGGCCGGCACACGGATATGTCTCCATGGCGACTCGGGCGTTCCCGGACAAGCCGGAAACCGTCACACGTCCTCTCATGATGAGACAAGGTATGGAAAGGACCACAACCCCGGGATTCTCTCCCAATCGTCGTCAGTATACCCATCAGATTAGTAGGGTTCAAGCCATTTCTCCTCGACGGCTCACGTGCGTCTTTACAATTCTTTTACAATCCTTTTACGCGGCCGTGAAAACTCCTTCCCGAACTCCACGCCATTCGCGAAGTCGTCAATATTTATCCCCAAAAGCGCGGTCCAAAGCAACCCCGATGAAAACACCCTTTTAGGGTAAGGACTGTTGTGTTATAACTGTGCGCACTTATTGGCGAGGTGGCTCGACCTTTTCATAACCGGGAAACTCGGGCCGGCATCGGAAAGACGGCACAGCCCATGTTCGAGCCAACCGACATATTGTTGGGCATCGTGATCGAGTGGTTCGTCATCGCGGTCGGCACACTGACTTTCAACAAGATGCGACCGGAACGAATCATCTCCGTCAAGGCAATAGTAATCCTTGGCACGCTGTTGCTGCTCGTCGCCTTGGTCGGTCACTTCCTGGTTTCACTCACCGCCGGACTTGGACATTCCCCCTGCGCCATGAGGAAGGCTGGAGCATCTTTTCCTCCGATGTTGGCGGGATTGTTTGCAGCCCCGACCGCCCTATTGTTTCTGTACCGCCGGTATCGCGTTTCTCGGACTCGCCGACAAGAGGCGCCTGAAGACACGAACTCGGGCCGGGATGTTCATCAGGCCAAGACAGCTCTTTGGGTAACAGCGCTTCTATCCATCGGCCTTGTGGTGGTTCTGACGGCGCGGGCGGGACTGTGGCCTCCCCTTATGTATGCAGTGAGTCAGAAATTCTCGGAACAGAAGGTGGAACGACTGTTGGAATTGGGTGCGTCTCCCGAGGCTGCAGATCTGTGTGGCCGGAAGCCGTTGGGGTTCGCTGCGATGATTCGGAACAGATCGCTGGTCCGTCTCCTGTTGGACCATGGGGCCGATCCGAATCAAACTTTCAACGAGGAAGACCCTCCTCCGGCCCTATGGTGGGCTGCTCTTCATGGTGATGTCGGGATTGCCGAACTCCTGATTGACAAGGGAGCAAATGTAGACGGCGTCGGTTCTCGATTTCCCCTCATGGCGGCTTCTCGTAACGGGCACTTGGAGATGGCAAGGCTGCTGGTCGAGAAAGGGGCTCTGGTCAACGCTCGCAACGTTCACGGAACACCGCTTTCCTTTGCTGCTGAAGCCGACAGGCTTGAGGTCATGAGGTTCCTGTTGGAAAAAGGAGCGAATGTCGACGGCAAGGATGACCGCTACTACCGGTGGACCCCACTCATGCGGGCGGCAGCGGCGGGAAAGGTCGAAGCGGTCAAATTGCTTTTGGAGAAGGGGGCCGATCCCCACTTCAAAGACACCCGAGGAGATTCACCGAGGAGCATTGCCATCGAGAGAGGACACCCAAACGTCGCAGAGCTTCTTCCAGAGGCTGACCCCGAGGTCCGGTCAGAGTCGGAGCCGCGGAGGTGAGTCGAAACCTTCCTGCAGGAAACTTGAGACGGGTGGGACGAGTGAACACGGCATTCTCCTCCTTCAAGATCCGGATTGACCGGCTGTCTCAAATTGCCGGGGATTTGAGGGAAGGGAAGTCCTTTCCCGTAACGAGGTTGACCACCATGAAGAGCCTGTGACCGACCGTGCTGCGTGCCGGGCATTTGACCCCACCATTCTTTACTACTTCCGCCCCTCAACATCAATGATTCAGTATGGTGTACCCGAAATTCTGCACACTTAGCACGCCCATCTTTGCAGTCAGCTCAAGGCTCTGCCTGCTGCCGCGGTTGCGTTTCGACTCCGTTCCTGAGGAAGGGCCGGCTTCTGGAGCCCTTCCTCAGGCATGACGATCACGCAGTCTCACTGTTCTCTTCAGGAAGAACGGTCACAATGCATCTGTCCACCCCTTGGCCTCGCACATCTTTCACTTCGAATCTGATGTTCTGATAAACCGCCACATCACTCACCTTTGGTCTCCGGCCGAGAAGAGCAAGAACCAATCCGCTTACGGTTATCACGTCTTCGTGCTCAAGCGCTCTTCCAAGGGACTCGCCGACTTCTTCAAGCCGCACGGTGCCCGAAACGTTGAGGCGTCCATCCGCCTCAAAATATGCGTCGGCGACAGCCGTGGATTCTTCTCCGATAGCTCCGACCACCTCTTCAAAAAGATCTTTTACGGTGAGGAGACCGGCAGTACCGCCAAATTCGTCCATTACAACGGCCAGATGGGTTCGCTTGCGCCTCATGGCGGCAAGTACCCCTTCAAGGTGCAAGGATTCCGGGACGTAGGGGATGTCATGAAGATCGTCCCGTACAAGCGGGCGTTCATCCAGTATCAGTCGAAGAAGGTCTTTTATGTGCGTCGCCCCCACGATGTGGTCGAGGTCGCTTTCGTAGACGGGGTAACGGCTGTGCAACGAAGTGCCGACGATTCTCTTTATTTCGTCGGCGCCGCTTCCGAGAGGAATGCCGACCATTCTCACCCGGGGCACCATGACTTCACCCGCGGTGAGCTCTCCAAATTCCAGCAGATCCTTCAAGACCTCCCCGGATTCTTCTTGCATCAGACCTCCTTCCTGGCTCTCTGTTATGAGATATTCAAGTTCTTCAGATGTGATGAAGTGCCCGGAAGTAATCTGACGTTGTATGCCGAGCATCTTGAGAATCCCGTTCCCAAGCGCGTTGAGGCCGACCACCAGTGGATAGATCAAGAACTTGGTCCACTGCATGGGAGGAGTAACAAAAAAAGCCGTACGCTCTGCATACTGCAACGCAAGAGATTTGGGAACCATTTCCCCCAAGACAATATGCAAATATGTGAGCAGGATCAGAGCAAGCGCGCCGGCAGAGGAGTGCGCCAAGAGCGGGCTCGGTGCGCCGATGATTTCGAGCCCGCGGTAAAGCCACATGGCCAACACGTGTTCCCCGTACATGCCGAGCCCCAAGCTGGCGAAGGTTATCCCTATTTGGGCTGTAGCTATGTACCGGTCTTGAAGGTTCGTGTCATGCATGATCCTGATCAGCATTTTCGCAATACGGTGCCCTTCCGAGGCACGTCTTTCCACCACCGCCCTCGGTACGCCAATCAGAGCGAATTCCGCCGCGACGAAGACGGCATTCAATAGAATGAGCAGCGTGATCACTACGAACGGAACCATATTGTGGCTACTCGTCCTCCTTGGACGGCTCAATCTGCTTAACAATGAGAGATTCTATGGCGTTATTCACCACCAGCTCCACCTGAACCTCCATTCCGCCTATGGCAACTTGTGCTCCGGTAGGTGGAACGTAACCGAGGGACTCCACGACATAACCGCTTACCGTATCTGCCTCGCCATGCCATGATGTTCCAATCCAAGGCTCTACATCGTCGAGTCGCATAAGCCCGGGCAGTCGAACTCTCCCCGTGGAAAGCCTCTCCGGTTTGGGCTTATCGGCTTTGAATTCGTCGGCAACCTCCCCGAGCATCTCCTTCAGCACATCCTCAAGGGTTATTACTCCTTCCGTTCCTCCGTATTCATCCACTAATAATGCCTGATAATTCCGCTGCAGGCGCATAGAGGAAAGTAAGGACTCTGCGGTGAGAGTTTCCGGCATGATCATGACGGGACGCATCAGTTCCCGTACAGAGCCGACCTTGCCCTTTTCAATGAAACGGATGAGCACATCCTTTGTGTGCAATATGCCGATGATGTTGTCAATTGAATCCTGATAGACCGGAATATGGCTGTACGGACTGTCGGCAATCTCCCTCAAGAGGTTCCCCTGAGGGGCATTGACATCAATCGATGCCACGTACCGCCGTGGAACCATCAGTTGATTGACAGACTTCGTCCTCAGCCGTAACGCACGGTGAAGGCGCATGTGCTCATCAGGTTCGAGAACTCCTCCATCTCGGCTCTCCGCAATAAGCAACTCCAGTTCATCCGGAGAATGGATATGCCGGTGTTTGGACAAGGGAACTCCGAAGAGCTTGAGAATTGCAGTCCCACTTCCATTGAGAACCCATATGAATCCGGAAAACAGAGTGAGTGACCAGCGCATCGGCCAGTAAGTCAATAGGGCCGTCTGTGTCGAAAACTGGAGAGCTATTGATTTTGGGACAAGTTCTCCCAAGACCACCTGGATTACGGTGAGAATCGTCAGTACCACGATGCCGGCCGCAGTTTGAGCCGCGACGGCATGAAGCCCAACCCAACTCTCAAAAAACGGGGCCAACGGAACAGCCATCGCTGCCTGACTGTAGGCGCCGAGAACGAGACTTGAGATGGTGATTCCAACCTGACAGGCTGCAACGTATTGGTCGAGCTTCCGCGAATCCTCGATCCAGGGCAAAAGCTTCGATGCAGGCTTGTTGCCTTGTTCCGCAAGACGGCGTATCTGACTGTGACGAGCGCTCACTGCGGCAAACTCGGCAGCAACGTACAGAGCATTCACCGCAATGAGCAATATGATGGCCGAGACAACTACGAGCATTGACACCCCGAGGACTCCGGTTGAGCCGTCATAAATTGGGTCATTGAGGTTTCTACGTCATAGTTGGTGATCAGCCCCCGTGGTGCCGGCACAATGCATTCCCCGGCCAGTGCGGTATCCTCCATGAAACCGGCGCTTGTTCGGTCATGCCAATCATTTGCACTCTTTGCAGCTCTTGACAACTTTGCCGCCTTCCTTTTCGCAATCGGCTTTGCCGTGCAGGTTATCGCATTCACCCTTACCGTGACAACAAAAGACCCGTTCGCTTTTCTTGTCTTTTGGATTCCCGTGTCCCACCACACTCACCGGCATGGATAGGACCAGGCCGGCGACAACGACCGGGACGAGACACTTATTCATCAAAACCTTCTGCACCATTTATTGGGGGCTCTCGGTAGAGACCGCGTGCCGCCGGACCCGGCGGTCCGGACGTAATAATAATGTCCATATTGCTCTCTGTCAAAGAGTTGTGTCCGAGGGCGGTTCCTTCTCCTGCTTCCGCCCCTCAACCAGGGCGTATAGAGCGGGAAGGACCATGAGAGTGAGCAAAGTGCTTGAAATCAAACCACCTATCACGACGGTAGCCAGAGGCTTCTGAACTTCAGATCCCGCGCCGGTCGCAAGGGCCATGGGGACGAACCCCACGGAAGCCACGAGTGCAGTCATCAGGACTGGTCGCAATCTCGTGACAGCCCCCTGAATGATCGCCACCTGCAAGGGTTTGCCCTCTTCCCTCAGATTGTTGATGAACGTGATCATTACAAGCCCGTTTAACACCGCAACTCATGGCCCCGGGGATTTTCTTGACCAGCTCGGCCACCTCCTCGGCCTTGTGTAACATGACTCGTTCCGCTACGAGGTGATCATCTACTGGAGCGAGGCCGATGAGGCGTTCATTGCCGAGGTTCCCGAACTGCCCGGGTGTGCGGCTGACGGGGCTACCTATCAAGGAGCCCTGGCTAATCTGGAAGTGGTGAGTCAAGAGTGGATAGAGACCGCCGGCGAGTTGGGCCGCGAGATTCCCGAACCCAAAGGACGGTTCATGTACGCGTAAGGAGCGTTGGGTGGAGCAAGAACGGCCGGCATGAGTTTGTACCGGTGAATTCTCATGCCGATGCCGCCACATTCCGGAAATACATCTTTTAGGCGGCCGCAATGCCTCACTCTAAATCCTCCTGGGACCTCTTTGACAAACTCCTGCTCGAATAGTAAGGAATATATCGCCAGAGAGACACCGGAACTTAGGAAGACCGACATGACAACAAAGCTGGACGAAGTCATTCAAGCCGCCATGCAACTAGGCATTGAAGAGCGGGCACACGTGGTCGGAAGGCTTCTTCTGAGCCTGGATGAGCCATCGGCTTCAGAACTGGAGAGGCTCTGGCTCGAGGAAGCCGACCGTCGCCTGAGAGAGTTTCGCGAGGGCCGCGTAAACGGCATACCTTCCGAGGAAGTGTTCCGACGGTCAATGGATGACATGTCATGAACTCCTTGTTCCTGCCGGAAGCTGAGCAGGAACTCCGGGAGGCGACCCGATACTACGAGGCCGGAGCCCCAGGGATCGGTTTGGCCTTCATGACCGAAGTGCTCAGGAGCAATCAATATGAACTTTGAATCACTGAAACTGATCTATTTTTCGCCCACAGGCACAACGAAAAGAATCCTTGAAGCCGTCGCCCAAGGCATCGGCATAGAGCCCGTCGAACATGTGTGCATGACCTTGCCGGATGCAACGACAAAGCCGCTCGAGAACTTCACGGACGATCCGGTACTGATCGGTGCGCCGGTATATGCCGGGAGATTGCCGGCAGATGCAGTGGAACGGTTCAAGCGTTTTCGCGGCCGAAACACTCCTGCGGTTCTCGTCGTGGTCTACGGCAACCGGGCGTATGAGGATGCCCTTCTCGAGTTGAGCCGGCTGTCCGAAGAGTTGGGGTTCATCCCCATTTCCGCGGCCGCGTTCATTGCGGAGCATTCCTTCAGCACAACGGATGTTCCCATCGCCCTCGGACGGCCCGACGAGCAGGATATGGAAAAGGCAAAGGCGTTTGGCCGGGCAATCAAGCAGAGAATGGCAGACCTTGCATCTCTCGATGCCGTGGCTCCGCTCGAGGTCCCGGGCAATTTCCCGTACCGAGACGGCATGCCCGCTGTGGAAGGGGCGCCCGTGACCCGGGAAGATCTTTGCACCACCTGCGGCACCTGTGCCGAAGTATGCCCAAAAGCCGCGATTACGGTGAACTCCGTGGTGGAGACCGATGCGGATTTGTGCATTGTCTGCTGTGCCTGTGTGAAGGTGTGCCCTGCCAATGCGCGGATCATGGATATTCCGCAGATCAAGAAAAGCGCGGCCTGGCTCAACGAGAAGTTCAGTGACCGCAAAGAGCCGGAAATGTTTCCATCGTGAGATGATCACCATTTTCCGAATCGCCGGGCACCCGGTTGCCGGGAAAAGAGGAGATTATGATCCGGTTGCTCTTGGCAACGGCCATATGTCTTCTCCCCTTGTGTTGCTCTGCAGAAAGGTGCGAGACGCCGCTGCTTCCCGCAATAGAAACGTTTATCCTCAGGGTGGGTGAGATCTCCCGACAGGAACGGCTCACTCGGCAACAGAGATGGAAACGTTACGAGACCGCAACGGAGCGGCTCCTTTACAAGGCCCGGGAACTGAGGATCGCCCCCCCGGACCTTTCGGGCTTGGCTCAGGCATGTATAGAGAACGAGGAGGCTCATCGGTCTCCTCCACCGGGATGGGATCCCAAAGATAAGGTGAACAACACGGTTATGTTTCACCGGATGGCCGTGCGATCCGTGAGGATCCATTTGCGGCTCATGTCCTACGGATGGAAGGACTGCAATCCGGAAACAACGCCCTGACTGCAAAGCGGCCGGCAGCGACGCCGGCCCTTGAAGATGACGGGCACGGAGGCCCGTCCCACGAAGACGACGGGCTTGGTATCCGTCTTTCGTAGCCCGGGCATCCCCGCGTTCCGCGGGGTCTCTTCTGCGCGCGACGACACGCACGTTCCTTCACGATCGTTCATCTATCGTCGCGTCACGGCTTCCCAGTGCCCCTCAAGCCGCTCTTAAATTCCTTCCTTGCATCGCGCAGGGCGCCCACGATCTGACGTTTGAAGTCCTCGCGGCTCCAGGCTTCCTCGAGCTTCAGCATGAGTACGTCCACTGAGACGCCGACCGCAAGTCCGCCGATGATCCCGCCGATCACCGCACCCGCCGCGGTTCCAACGACCGGGAACAACGACCCGACGGCCGCACCGGCTGCAGCCCCTGCCGCACCGCCTCCGGCGGTTCCCGCGGCTTTGCTTGCCACCACTTTCGCCAGTACTTTGGCAGCGTTCTTGAGAATCCCCTTGCCCACGATTTTCGAGACGATCTTCTTTCCAACCACTGCCGTGGCGATGCCGGCCGCGGCCCCGGTTGCGCTTGAACCGATCATCCGCTTGTTAAAATCAATTATGTCCCCGTGAACCGGAAGATGATACGCCTCGGACAAGCCAAGTTCTTGGACCACGCGGACATCCTTGCTCGCCGCATTGACCTTGTTTTCACTAATGATTTCTTGCACCAACCGATTGTATTGGGCTTTCAGCGCCTTCCTGTCTTTGATCGTCTCATTGAAGGCCGATTCAAAACCTCGGAAGGGATCCCCCGTCTTCAGGCACTCGGTAAGCCGCGTTTTCAGATAGTTTTCCAAGTCTCCGGTCAATAACTTTGCGATGCGCATATACTCCGCGGGAAGGCTGTAATACCAGTCGAGAAAGATATCCACATTGCGCTCCATTCGATCGAAGGCTCTGTCGGCCTGTCCGTCCAATTTTTCAACGGAGATTTCGTACCTCCGTAAGAACTCGAGCCTCGCCTCCTCAACTTTTTCAATGGTCCCCCGTGCAACGAGTGTTTCGCCCACCTGCTCGACAATAACCTTGCCCAGTTCTTCCAGTTTCTTCCGTTGTTCCGCGATCTGAGGATTGGCCTGGAACACTGCCTCCAGGTAGGTGAACGACGGCACGTAGATAAAGACACCGAGAAACGTGACGACCGCGGTGATCATGGCCATCCGCCGCGGGGCAATGGCCGGTGGTTCGCTCTCTTCACCGAGGGGTGTGAAGAGCCGCCGGTATTCCTTGAGGGGGATGAGGAAACACGCGAGCATGGTGCACGCATTGAAAAACACCACCCAGCTTCCGGCCGCGAGTATTACCGCAGCCGACACCGCGTTGTACCTGGTCAGATTGGACAGAGCAAAGGCCTTGGCTCCGTTGTACCAGGCAAGCCATTGTGATGCCTCGAAGACCACGGCGCTGCCCGCCATGTCGGCAACGCCGGCCTTTTGCGCTTCGACTGCCGCGTCAAAGCTTTCGTAAACGGCAACGTTGCCCGCGTAGGTCGAAAGGCACGCGTACACGAGCACCATAATGAACGGAGTCAGCACCGCGGCCCACCCCAGGGAAAGGCCCGTTACCAGGTAATCCTTGAATTCCCGGGCCAATAGCCGCCTGGACGCGGCAAAGGTACCATAGAAGACCGGTATGACCAGAAAGAACGCACACCATTCCGGCAGGCTATAGGTATGGAATTGCAGGAGCATAAAGAAGGAAGAGACAAGAGCCCACAATATCCAGAAAACGGCGCGCATCAAGCGGCGACTCATAAAACGGAAAAGCGTACCACGGGACGCGAAGGCCGCCAGGCCTCTGATTTGTCTTATGGTGCTCACATAAATGCGGCCCAGAGCAATCGGCACGCTTAAGACGAAAACCCCCAAGACCACGATCCATACGTGGTACACGCCAAAAAACTTGGCCAAAAGAAAAGTGATTCCACCCCAGAGACCCGCCTTCAGCAGGAACGCGAGGAACGGGTGCCTCGATGATTTTCCGGGTGCCCGTTTTTCGGTTCCTCTTCCGCCTTGTCGTCCCAACTCCGCTTCCGTCTGCGGCAACGGCTCGTCGCCACAATGTCCGCCCTCATCCGGGGCAAGGCCGGCGTCCTTTTCCCTTTCGGCGCCTGCGCCGATATCGTTGCACCGCCCTTGACGCATCCTGTCCATGAAAGAATCCTTCCCCGCCGATGCCCCCAGTATATACCCTATTGTTGAGTCATCTCGGGTCAACGTTGCCGGGATTTCTTTCCTGACTTCCGCAGGTTTTTCCGGTTGAGCCTCCGAACCGTACCGCGTTTTTGGGGGACACGAAACCGTTTTTGCCCTTCGGAACTCAGGTCAAAAACGGTATCATGTCCCCCAAAAACGCCACGGTCTTGTCGAGATCACGAAGGCTCTTTCAACTCAAGGAACCGCCCGTACGCGTCCGCCTTACGGACACCGTATCTTCTTCGGGCCTCGTCCGCCAGTTTCTTCCCCGAGTACCCTTCCTGCATGAGTGTTCTCACAAGGCCGTCCAAGTCGACCTCGTCCGTGACGTTGCCACATGCTTCGACCACCACGATGATTTCGCCTTTCACGGATTCCCTGGTCTCCAAGGCACCGAGGATAACCGCCGGCGGTCCGTGCAACATCTCCTCGTAGAGTTTCGTGAGTTCTCTCATCACCACCATGTGCGTATCGCCAAGGATCTCTGCCGCAACCCGCAGGGTATCCGGCAGTCGTTTGGGAGACTCGAGGAATACGCAGGTGCGTTCTTCGAGAATGATTTCATTGAAGAAACGCCGTCTCTGTTCATCTTTTCGCGGAGCAAAGCCCAAGTAAACAAAGGACGAGGTGTCCATACCCGACACCGACAGAGCTGCGGTAATTGCAGATGCCCCCGGTATGGGTGTGACGCGGTACCCCGCATCAAGGGCGGCCCGAACCAGTATGGTCCCCGGATCCGAGAGTGCCGGGGTTCCCGCGTCCGCAATCAGTGCCACATTCTCTCCCCGCTCCAAGAGACCCAGAATGGTTTGCGTCCGCCGCGTCTCGGAGAACTTGTGGAGACTCATCACCTGTGTGGTGATTTGCCGGCTCCGGAGTAAGCTGCGGCTCGTTCTCGTGTCTTCGCACGCGATGAGATCCACCGAGCGCAAGACCTCGATGGCTCTCTCGGTGATGTCCGAGAGGTTGCCTATGGGGGTGGCCACCACATGCAGAGTTCCTCCGACGGGTTCCGAGCACGCTGGGTATGTCTTTAGGGACAATGTCAACCAACCCTCTTGCGTCCTGAAGGCTGCACAATGGCGGCCGGCTTTGGCGTTGCGGCAATTACGGACAAAGGTTATTCATGGGGTTCTCCGGGCACATCGCTGTAAAGATAGGAATTCCGGTACGCCTCGGTTGCCGAAACCAGGAGGACCTTGAGGACCGCGGTTACGGGAATGGCCACGAGCATGCCCACGAATCCGAAAAGGTTGGCTCCTACGACGAGAGCCAGGATGTATACCACCGGATGCAGGCCCAATGCTTCACCCACTATTTTCGGCGTCAGGACGTATGATTCGAACAGTTGTACTCCCGCTATCCAGAAGCACACATAGGCCACGTGGGCCAGGTCTCCGAACTGGACCAACGCCATGGCCGATCCGCCGACAACGGCTATCAGAGTGCCCAGGTACGGGACGATGAAAAGAATTCCCGAGACTACGCCGATCACGAGAGCCAAGTCAATCCCGATCACCACGAAACCAATGCTGTAGAGCACGCCCAGGATTGCGGCAATGGTCAGCTGGCCTCTTATGAATGAAGCCAACACCATGTCGATCCGGCGGAGTTTTTCCATAATTGGTTCGCGGGTGTACGGCGGTATCAACTCGACGATTCCCTCACGGATATCTTCGAACGACACCAGGAGGTAGTAGGCGATTACCGGAACGAGCACCGCGTGTATGAACGCGGACAACACACTCATGGTCGATCTGAAGACAGACGATATGACGTGGGATACGATGCCGGTCGCGGATTTTGCGATATTCGGCAACGTCTCTTTCCCCCGGGCTGCGATGAGGTCGGTTACCTGACTCCAGTTTTCCGGTATGCGGATATCGAGAAGTGCGGAGGCTTTCAAAATCAGATCGTGTAACGCGGCAAGGTATCGGGGAGCCTCTGCCGCAAAACGGATAATCTCCCCGATGAGAGCGGGCAGTAGGGCAAGAAATGTCGCCACAATACAGGCCACCCCGGTGAGAACGACGAGAAATGCGGCCAGGGGCCGGGGAATTCGCCATCGCTGAAGATAATTGGTAACAGGATTGAGAATGTACGCGAGGAAGAATCCCACCATCACCATGGTGGTCACCGACTCCAATGCGACCATCAACCACACTAACACGGCCGTAAAGGCCAGTGCGGCGACAATTCTGATCAGGGTTGTCCTCGTGC
Organism: Pseudomonadota bacterium; assembly: GCA_043806215.1. GTDB lineage: Bacteria > Desulfobacterota > Desulfomonilia > Desulfomonilales > Desulfomonilaceae > JAVHLK01. Next base: position 18,628 of record JAZDHD010000329.1, read on the forward strand.
TGGGGGGCATACTCATTTCCTCCGGGATATCGGGGTACCTCTCCGATATCAGTCTACAGGAAAAACTCCATGAGTGTGAAGGAAGTTCTTCAGAACCTTGTGCGACTCCGAGCTTGGGCCGGCCTTTCGCATTTCCCTAAGTACTCATGCGAAAACACGGTGTCGTTACTCTCGTGCCGAGGTCTCCGAGCCTTGAATTGTTTTGAGTACGTGACCAATTCGTTCAACATGAAAGCGCAAAAATCTGGTATGCTTTCCAAAGAAATTTCCTGCATGAAACAGGCTTCATGGGAAAAGGCAGGACTACAGTGAAACCGGGAATGATCATTCTGAAGACAAAAAAAGAAATCGACATAATGCGGGAGGCCAACCGCATAGTAGCTCAGATACTGGAGCGGATCGGCGAGGCGATCAAGCCGGGGATAACCACCGGCGAACTGGACGCCATCGCGGAAAAGATGATCCGCAAGGCAAAGGCAATAGCGGCCTTCAAAGGCTACCAAATGCGTAACCAGACTCCCTACCCCGCCTGTGTCTGTTCATCGGTGAACGATGAAATCGTCCACGGCATACCCGGACCCCGCATCCTGAATGAAGGAGACATCGTCAGCATAGATGTGGGAGTCATTCACAAGGGCTTTGTCGGAGACGCGGCAAGAACCTATCCGGTGGCAGGAGTTTCCGAACCGGCAATGAAGTTGTTGAACGTCACTCGGGAATCGCTCTACAAGGGCATTGAGCGGGCGGTCCCGGAAAACCGTCTTCAAGACATATCCGGTGCCGTTCAGAAGCACGTCGAATCCAACGGATTCTCCGTGGTAAGGGAATTCGTGGGACACGGCATCGGTCGCAACATGCATGAGCCGCCGCAGATACCCAATTATACGGGTGCAGGCTGGAACCCGAGGCTCAAGACGGGAATGGTCTTGGCCCTGGAACCAATGGTGAACGAAGGGACATGGCGAGTCAAGTTGCTCGACGATGAATGGACCGCGGTGACCGCGGACGGGAAACTGTCGGCTCACTTTGAACATTCAATCGCCATTACGGACAACGGGCCCAGGATCCTGTCGGAACTCTGATCCCCGGCGGCCGGGTCCGCCGTTCGCAATCCGACACATTTGCAGACTACGGCGCACCCACGGAGGAATCACTGTGCTCGGACCTACATGTGACCATGACTAAAGAGACCGATACCGAGAAACTAAGGAAGCTCAAACGGTACGACATCGTTCGCCGGATCGGCGAAGGAGGAATGGGAAAAGTCTATCTGGCCACGGACAAGATCATTCGGCGGCCGGTTGCCATCAAGTTCTTCTCGTTTGATACGCTCCCCGGATTCTGGCCGCCGAAGGAGAAGGTGCTCAGGGACTTCTTCCTCGAGACCCAGACCGCGGGTGCTCTGCTGCATCCAAACATCGTCGTGATCTACGATGTCGGCAAGAAACACGACCTGCTGTACATCGTTATGGAATTCGTGTACGGGAAGACGATGCTGGAACACCAGCGAAAATCGCCGTTCAGCATCAAGAAGACCATCGAGATCGTCTACGAGCTTGCTCTGGCACTGGATTACGCTCATTCCCAGGGAGTGGTGCATCGCGACATCAAACCTGAAAACATCATCCTGTCCGCTCAAGGGGTGCCTAAGATTACCGACTTCGGAATCGCACGATTTCGTAAGAACCTCAAAGGACAGCGCCCCACACTGGTCGGTTCGTCACGATTCATGGCTCCTGAACAGGTCTTGCGTCGTGAGCAGGATCATAGGGTGGACATCTACCAGCTCGGCGTGCTCCTCTTTGAATTGCTTACCAAGCAGGCCCCTTTCAAAGCGGTTTCCCCCGAGGAGACCCTGTCAAAAATCTGTACCGAGACTCCCCCGCCGCCGGGACGCATCAACCCCGAGGTGCCGGACAAGCTCGATTGGATCGTGGCCCGATGCCTGGAGAAATCCCCCGCGAGAAGATTCCGCACGGCAAAGGAGCTGGCCGATTCCCTGGCGGATTGCCTCAGGTCCGGGATACACACGGGAATCGCGCCGAACGGCGAGTTGGTGCGCAGTCTGAAGAAGTTTGAGATGTTCGCCATGTTCACGGACCAAGAGATCAACGAACTGGCGAAGGTGGGGGAATTCATCACGTGTAAAGCCGGCCAACATATCATTCACGAGAACGAGAGCGATTCCAATTTCTTCGTGCTGCTGGAAGGAAACGTAAAAATCATCAAGAGATCCCGCATACTATCCAACTTCCTCCCAGGATCGTGCTTCGGAGAGATCGGGGCATTCGCGAGGCAGAAGCGTTCGGCGGGCGTGGTCTGTCAAGTGGATTGCAAACTCCTTCAGATAAACGCCGTTCTCTTCAGGGAACTCGACCCCCTACTGCAACTCAAGATGCTTCAGATCGTGGTGAGGAACCTGGCGAGTCTTGTGATCTCACTGGACTCGGAGATTATGAAGCTCACCAATGGAAAACCCGAGGAACCGGGCACAACGATTTGCCCAATGTGCGGATATGACAACACAAGCCCCATCGAAGTCTGTCCTCGGTGCGGACAAATCGCGGCCTCGTTCGAGGGTGCCCACCAGGTTTTCCAACAGAAGGACCTCGATTCGGAAGACGTGCGATCCAATGAAGATGCCTTTGACGCCCCATGAACAATCGTCTGAAATCTGCGGTAACTGACCATTCGAGAAAACTTCTCGATCACACAACAGACAATGGAGAACCGCCTGTGTCGGACACGGCTTCACTCTTTCGCGGCAAACGCGTTACGGTAATGGGGCTGGGCCTTCTGGGAAGAGGCCTCGGCGATACCTTGTTCCTGATTCGATGCGGAGCGCACGTCACGGTCACCGACTTGAAGACCGAGGATCAACTGGCCCCGTCGCTAAAAGAGTTGGCAGGCCTCCCGGTTCGGCTCCGCCTTGGCCGTCACGACCCTGCGGACTTTGCCGAAGCCGACATGATCCTGAGAAACGCGGACGTGCCGCGGTCTTCACCATTCCTCAAGCAGGCCCGTGAACGCGGCGTGCCCGTCGAGATGGATGAAAGCCTGTTCTGCAAACATTTTCAGGGAATGGTGATCGGTATTACCGGCACCCGCGGCAAGACCACGACGAGCACGCTGATTCACCGCATCCTCTCTCTGCACCGTTCCAGAGTTTTTCTCGCCGGCAACATCATGGGTAAGGCCACGCTCCCGCTTCTCGAAGATGCCCGTCCCGACGACGCGGTGGTGCTGGAACTCTCCAGCTGGCAGCTCCAGGGATTTCACGATGCCGGGATCTCCCCCCATGCGTCGGTGTTTACCAATGTCTACCCCGATCATCTCAACCGTTACCGCGACATGACGGAATACATTGACGATAAGAAGGCGGTCTTTCTTTACCAAAAGGCTGCGGACTTCTGCGTGTTCAATGGAGACCAACCGGAGACCACGGCCCTGTCCGAAGAGGCCCCCGCAGGAAAAGCGTTTTTTAGCAAAGCGGACGTACCCGACCACTGGAAGATCCTGCTCCCGGGTGTCCACAATCGCGAAAACATCGCCGGCGCCGTCTGTCTATGCACAAGGTTGGGCGTTCCGGAACAGACCATACGCCGTGCAGTGGAGGGATTTACGGGAGTGGAGCACCGGCTCCAGTGGCTGGGAGAGAAGAACGGCATCGGTTTTGTCAACGATTCCACCAGCACTACCCCTGTTGCAGGCTGCGCGGCGCTCGATGCGTTTCAGGGGAAGAGAATCTTTCTCATAGCCGGGGGAGCCGATAAGAAACTCGACCTCATGCCGTTTGCCCGGGCCGCAGCCGATCGGGCCGAGAAGATAGCTCTCCTCAATGGTTCCGCCACCGAGAGCCTTCGGAGGGGAATTGAGCAGGCCGGAGCAAAAACCAAACTGCTCGGGCCGTTCGACGACCTCAAGAGCGCAGTGGAACGGCTCATGGAGCATACGGTTGCAGGCGACACGGTGCTTCTTTCACCGGGATGCGCCTCCTTTGGGATGTTTCAGAACGAATTTCACCGGGGAGAGACGTTTATCAACATAGTGAAGGATATCGGACGTCGGTAGGGGCGGGCGTGTTTGGGGGGCCAGAAAACCAATTTTTGCCGAGATAACAGGGGGACAAAAACCGTTGGGTGGCCCCCCAAAAAACCGAATGGGG
>JAZDHD010000330.1:0-10505 GCA_043806215.1 Pseudomonadota bacterium
CTGCCGGGCGTGTTTGTAGGGGCACCCCCCTGTGGGTGCCCACGGGTAGGCACAGGGGCCTACCCCTACCAATCCGGCACGGAGGCCGGCGCTACCAAAGCAGGCCTTGCGGCCTTGGATACGACACCGTAATTAGGAAACGGAGGACTGAGCTTCAGGACGGTCCTTCGTAGCCCGGGCCTCCGTGCCCGGATCTTGTTCTTGGCGGCTCCCGAGCCGGCTGCAAGACGAAAATGTGCGACCGAAATTAGGAAACTGGGCACTTAGTGCCCTACCGGCCTCCGGATCTGTTCGAAGATCCCTTCCTCTCCGACTCGGTGATTGCTTCCCCCAGGGCCTTGGCGCTCATATATACGGCTTCGTTAAGGCCCTTTTGCACTCTGACGCGAAACCACTCCGCCGGTTCCGATTCGTGGAATGCCGCGAGTTCCTCCAGTTCCTTGTCGCTCAGGGGACCAAGCGTGTGGGCATATGACGCCAAAGCCAGGCGCTCCATATGCTCTTCCGCCGTCCGGGCTTTTTCGACCAAAGACTTGAACCGGTCTCTTATTCGTTCCGCCTCGTCATGACTCCGGCCGAGCCGGCCATCGGCGAATCCGTTCACCATTTGGTCAAGAAGCAGGAAATTCGAACGGCATACGTGCTGTGCACGGATGATTCTCTTGAGGATCGCAGCGCGGGATCCGGACAGCGAAGCCGTTACGTTCCGCCCTTCCGTGACATCCTGGATCGCGGATGGAATCAACGCTCTACCTTGAAGGCGGCCCACCTTGCGGCCAAGCCCGGACCGGTAGAACTTGGACACCTTTTCCAAGGCTTCGCGATTGAGATCCAGTCTTATCGACTCCCGGACCTTGGATGCGAGTGCCTCTTCACCGGCAGACTTCTCCATGAACCGGCCGATTTCCTTCCTGGACATGCCGTTGGAAAGTGCTTCCTCGGGTACTGCGGCCACCATGGTGCCGGTCAACATTTCAAGCTGTTTCGACAGACCGGAGAAAGCCGATGTTTCGTCGATCAGGCGGTCAAGCTCATCGCAGTCAGCGGAAGAAGTGAAGCACAGAGAGCACATTATGAGCGCTGCAAAGAATGTGGAGCGGGTACGTTCCAATCTCTTCATTCAATCTCCACAGGGGACCGCGGAAGTGAGTATGACGCTGGTGTATGCGGAACGCCGTCTGTTGGAAGCCCGCCGTCGGGCAGGCAAGCTTGATCACAGTCCATGAAACTCACCCGGAACCTCCCGCAGCTGACCGTCCGGAGTGACGGTGACGAGCGTCACCGTGGCCGTGACCAGATAATCCCTGGGCTCACCTTTCTTGATGATGATCTGCTTCACCACGATCCGGTAGCGCGTCGTATGTTCGACCCAAGACCGGACTACCAAATGGTCGCCCAGCCTTGCAGGCGCGTGGAACACCATCTCGATCTTGTGTACCATGAACAGGCAGCCTCGTTCATGGTAGTCCTCCACCTTGGCGAGCCGTTCCGCAACGTATTCGGTACGTGCCCGTTCCAGGTATCTCAAGTAGTTCGCGTGATAGACGACTCCCATACAGTCGGTGTCTTCGTAATAGACCTTGCACTCGAATTGGAGCTCGGTCGGAGCAACGGCCTTCTTTTCGGAAACGCGGCTCTGGTCGGCCAATCTTCTGGTCCCCTCGTTGGTTGATTCGTACCAATGGAGCGTGCCGACCTGCGTGGACAGGCAGTACGCCGACCCGCTCCAGTGACGCGACGATACTATCACACTCTCTTTCATGCGGGAACCGATGCCAATCGAAGGAAGATAGGGGGCGTGAACTATCCTCCTCCTGGAGCATTCTCAGGAAAATCAGGGAGAGACGGCAACGGAAACCGGAATATTCGTTCGTGTGCCGGTATTCCGACAGACGGCGGAACTCGTCGATTTAAGGGCGATTATCTTTCCTATGATATGATTTCTACAGCGTACATCCGACACACGTCTGAGAAGTCACCAACGTTGGGTGTAAGAAGATAATTAACGTCAACGTTTGGGTCCAGGATAATATGTCTTAAGACGCTGTCTACGAGACTAAGATTACGCTTTCCTACGTTTTTTCGGGAGAGTATGTCCTCCAGTGCAGCATCTCTGTAAGGCGTGTCATCTAATATATGAAGTAAATCAAGATGAAAGACCTGACCCCAGCCTCCTGCCGGAGGACACGAAAACCGCAACAAGCATCCCTATGCAGCCCCATGCGAATATGTCCCCGAACCGCGTGTAAAAGGTGCGATATGTGGTTGGGTCGGGAACGCGGACCACGATGGCCCCTTCGTCTTCCAAAGGGATGTGGGACACAACGCGGCCGGCAGGATCAATCGCCGCGCTGATGCCGGTATTGGCGGCCCGTAAGAGCCACACCCGGTTCTCTATGCCGCGCATGCGCGCCATGGCAAAGTGCTGATACGGAGCCGCGCTTCTGCCGAACCATCCGTCATTGGTAATGTTGATCAACATGCGGGCCCCGCTGTTGACTGCAAGCCTGGCGAGCCCGGGAAAGATCGCTTCATAGCAGATCAGCACGCTGAACCGCGGACTTCCGTTCACCTGCATCACCGTCATGGAGTCTCCGGGAGAATAGTCGGCTTCTCTCGCTGCGATCCCCGGGCCCAGCGGAAGCAGCCAGGTAAGAGGCATGTACTCGCCGAACGGCACGAGATGCATCTTGTCGTACCGACTTCGGATCTTGTTTGCGTCGAGAAGAAACGCACTGTTGTAGAAATGCGTTGAGCCGGCTATGTGCTTGAAAGCCGGAGCGCCCACCAGCATGGGTACTCCGAGCCTGGCGGATATCCGTCCTGCCTCTTTCCAGTGGGAGTCGTCGCCGCCGAAGAGAACCGGCACGCTGGTTTCTGGCCACACGAGAAAGCGGGCTCCTTGCTTGAGTGCGATCAGGCCGAGCTTCTCATAGATGAGAAACGTATACGGCCGTGCCGCCTCAGCCCATTTCACCTCCTGGCAGATGTTGCCCTGTAGTATGCCCATGGGGAATCCATGGTCGGTTCCATTGGCGGGTGCAAAGCGCTTCGAGCTCAGGTGCCCGTAGCCTATGGTAATCACGACGAGAAACACGGCCGGCGTTATGATCCGCCACGGAATGCCCTTACGGAAGACCAAGGAGTTCATCAACTGCCATAGCGCCGCATTGACCGTGACGATGAGAAAGGACACACCGTAAATGCCGGTGATATCCGCAATCTGCACCAGTATCAGACGTCCCGTCTGTGAATAGCCGACCAGGTCCCACGGGAAACCGGTCAATACCGTTGCACGGGCATATTCGACTCCCACCCACGCGAATGGCGCAAAGATAAGCGGATCGACGCCTCGTTTCTTGAGCAGGGCCATGATCACGGCGAACCCGGCGGGAAACATCGCGAGCACGGTTACCATGCCGGCAAAGATCAGCACGGCCGTTATTGAGGCAAAATGGCCGTGCATGACGAGGGTCCCGTATACCCATCTCACGTCGAGCAGAAAGAAAGAAAGCCCGAACACCGCGCCGGAGAGTGCCGCCCACGCAACATGCTTCTCACGGTCCAGCGCCGATAAGAGGGGAACAAACGCGATCCATGCGAGGAAGTCCAGCCGGAACGGAGGAAAGGCGAGCGACAGCAGCACCCCGCCGCAGGCTGCTGCCGTCAGGTTGGCGATCATGAAACGGTTTCAGGTTGGTGAGTTGCGGAGTCGGTTCCCTGATCGCATCCGGAGGTTACCAACACTCTGGTGATACGTTTCTGGTCCCCTCCCTTTATCTTCATGCAGAGACCTTCAAAGTCGAGTTTTTCACCTTTAACCGGGACCTTGCCCAAGGAATGTATGATGAATCCGCCAAGGGTATCGTAACCTCCCCTGGGAAGCGCAACGTGAAACCGGTCCTCGAAGTCGTCAAGACATGCCCTGGCACTTACGATAACCGAGCCGTCTTCCTGGGGCTCGAAGAAATCCTCTTCCATATCGTGTTCGTCACGGATTTCACCAATGATTTCCTCCACGATGTCTTCAATGGTGACAATCCCCGAAGTCCCGCCGTACTCGTCCACAATGACGGCAAGGTGGGATTTCTTGCTTCGCAATTCGTTGAGCAGATCGTTGATGCGTTTTGTTTCGGGAACGAAATACGGCGGGCGGCTGATCTTTTCCACGCTGAATTCATTCCCGCCGTTGAGCCAAAAGGGGAGCAAATCCTTGGCGTTCAAGATGCCGGTAATTTGGTCGAGGTTATCCTGATAGACGGGGATTCGCGAGTGACCCGACTCAATGACGGTGTGAAGAAGCTCCTCAATGCCGCTGTTCGCGGGAACGGCCGTGATGTGGGTGCGGGGAATCATTATTTCCCGGGCGACGGTTTCCTTCAGTTCAAAGATCCCGTCGATCATTTCACCTTCGTCTTGATCGATGAGGCCGCGTTCTTCGCTTTCGTCGATGACTTGTTGAATGTCCGTCTTTGAAATAGGTTCCCGCCCGATTTTGTTTCTCAACCAGCGGAAAATGATTCCTTGTTTCTCAGACTGAGGTTCGTCCAAGGAAACGAACACCCCCTTTTTCGATTCGTGCCGTTACCGTTGTGATCGTCCTTTCGGAGAGCAGATCCGGGATCCGGCAAGAATACGTATTTTTAATACCTCACATAGCAACAGTGAGGCACCGTGTCAAGTGGTTGTACACGAGCCCGAGAGAATCCCGCCGGTCCGCGGTGAAATAGTGTTGACAGGAACTGCCGGCCATGGCGGAGCCGTTTTCAGGCTCGAAAGCCTGCCTCACGGAAGCGAATGCTCGCCCATGGAAGCAGATTCCTGGTTGACAAAGATCGTAAGATGATGGAATATTAGCCGGTTTGCGCCGAAAAAGAAACTCGTCGCACGCAAAAGCGTTTCCCGGCTCAAGCATTGTACTTTGTCGTTGCTCGGGGGAGGTCCGCGTGTAACCCCCGACCATGGAGCCATATCGACTCCGGCCGGGGACCGTGTTTGCCCGGAAAGTCGCGGATCATCCCCGGCGAGTCGGTGTTGCGATAGGCGCAATCCATCCGGATGCCATAGGACCTGTCCCCCGAGCCGATCATGCGGCCGTCCCCCGGGCCGGCACGCGGGCGGATGCCGGGCCGGCACGCATGGCATACAGAACAAGACCCAGAACCTAGACGGAGGTAGTCCATGGGTGATGAAGAGCGAAGAATCCTGGTGGTCGGAGGCGGAACCAGCGGTATGACCGCTGCCGTGGAGGCTGCCGAAACGGGGTCGGAAGTAGTCATTGTGGAAAAGAATCCCTATCTCGGGGGCCGGGTGGCCTCCCTGAATCAGTATTTTCCCAAGCTGTGCCCCCCTACGTGCGGTCTGGAGATCAATTTCAGACGCATCAAGACGAATCCCAAAATCCGTGTCCACACCCTCGCGCAAGTCGAGTCCATATCCGGCTCTCCGGGGGCTTACGAAGTGACGGTCAAGGTGAATCCCCGCTATGTCAACGATAACTGCACTGCTTGCGGTAAGTGCGGGGAGGTATGTGAGACGGAAATCCCCAATTTGGTCAATTATGGAATGGACACGGTGAAGGCGGCCTATCTGCCCCATCCGATGGCCTTCCCGTTCCAGTATGTCTTGGCGCCGGAAATCATCGGAACACCCGAGGCCCGGAAATGCGCGGACGCGTGCGAGTACGGCGCGATCAATTTGGACATGGAGTCGTATACCGTCACGTACAAGGTGGGAGCAGTGGTCTGGGCAACAGGCTGGGACCCGTACGACGCGGCCAAAGTCGACTACCTCGGTTTTGGAAGGATTCCCAATGTCATCACCAGTGTGATGTTCGAGCGGCTGGCCGCTCCCAACGGACCGACCGGCGGAAAGATCCTGCGGCCGTCCGACGGCAAGGAAGTCCGCAGCGTCGCGTTCGTTCAGTGTGCCGGATCGAGGGATGAGAATCATCTGCCGTACTGCTCGGGCATTTGTTGCCTCGCGTCCCTCAAGCAGGCCACGTACGTCCGGGACAAAGTGCCCGAGAGTAAAGCATACATCTATTACATCGACGTCCGGGCCATGGGCAAGTACGAAGACTTCTATACCAAGGTTGATGCAGACGAGAACGTCATCCTGACCAAGAGCAAGATTGCCCGAATTTCAAAGGACCCCGAAACGGGCGGAGTGCTTCTGGAAGGAGAAGACATCAGCAAAGGAGCTCTCGTGAAGCAGGTCGCGGACATGGCCGTGCTCGCAGTGGGCATGGTTCCCGGGACCGCGGCCACAAAACCCAATCTCGATATGGAATACGATGACTTCGGTTTTGTGACTTCATCGGGCGCGTCGGGAATCGTACCGGCCGGATGCGTCAAAGCACCGATGGAAGTGGCCGCATCGGTGCAGGACTCGACAGCTGCAGCACTGAAAGCTATTCAGCGGACGATGGGGAGGTGACGTTTATGGATCAGAAAATCGGAGTATATATCTGTTCGGGTTGCGGTATTGGAGAATCCATAGACTTGGAAGCCCTCGCCGCAGTGGCCGGTGAATTCGGTGTTGCCAAGTGCGACAAGAATGCCGTGTTGTGCAGTGGGGAAGGAATCGGGCTTATCCGCAAGGATCTCGATGCCGGCGAGGTTAACTGCGTCATCGCGGCTGCGTGTTCGGGAAGGGTCAAGACTGAAGAGTTTGCCTTCGACCCCATGACGACCATAACCGAACGGGTCAACCTGAGAGAACACGTCGCGTGGTGTCAACCTGCCGGTGAGGAAGACACGCAGATGCTGGCCGAGGACTACCTCCGGATGGGCATCGTGAGAGTTCAGAAGTCCAAGCTGCCCACTCCTTTCCTGGAGGAGACGGACAAGACCGTCCTGGTGGTGGGAGGCGGCTCGGCCGGTTTGCAGGCTTCCCTGGACGCGGCGGTAGCCGGACGTTCCGTCGTGCTGGTGGAAAAGGAGGCCGAGTTGGGAGGGTTCATGGCCAAGTGCCATAAGTCCACTCCCGCGGGTCCCCCCTACCAGGATCTCGCCGACATCACGGTTTATGAAACCATAGCGCAGGTGCAGGCCGAGCCGAACATCACCGTGAAGACCGGAACCACCATCGAGAAGATCTCCGGTGCTCCCGGGATGTTCGACGTTACCTTCAACAATGGGGGTGGAACCCAACGGGTCGGTTCCATTGTGTTGGCCGCGGGCTGGAAGCCTTACCCGCCGGAGAAATTGGAGCACCTTTCCTACGGCAAGTACCCCGATGTCATCACCAGCGTGCAACTGGAAGAGATGGCAAAGGCCGGCAAGATTACCTGCCCGTCCGACGGGTCGGAGCCGTCCGTGGTGGCATTCATCCAATGCGCCGGTTCAAGGGATCCTGATCATCTTCCCTATTGCAGCGCGGTCTGTTGCCGTGTTTCCCTCAAGCAGGCCGTTTATGTGAAGGAGCAAAACGAAGAGAGCAAGGTTCTCGTATTCTACAAAGACATGCGGTCGCCGGAACAGCTGGAGGAGTTCTACAAGAAAGTCCAGAAGGACGGAACCGTCTTCATCAAGACGGACACGTCAAAGGTGACCATTGGTGAAGGTGCGGAACTCAAACTCAGCATCGAGGCCGTGGACGAACTCCTGGGGCAGCCGGTGCTCATGGAGGCGGACCTTGTGGTGCTGGCCACGGGAATGCAGCCCGCTGTGCTGGATGATCCCATTCTCAATCTGGAGTACCGTCAGGGACCTGCGTTGCCCGAGTTGAAGTACGGCTTTCCCGATTCGCACTTCGTCTGCTTTCCCTACGAGACGCGGCGGACAGGCATCTATACCGCGGGCTGCGTCAGGCAGCCCATGACCGCTGCAAGGGCGGGCAATGACGGTACCGGCGCGGCCCTCAAGGCCATCCAATGCGCGGAGCTCACCTCACAGGGCCGTGCGGTGCATCCCAGAACCGGGGACATGTCCTACCCCGAGCTGTTCATTACGCGATGTACCCAGTGCAAGCGCTGTACCGAAGAGTGTCCCGTAGGAATGTATAATGAGGATGTAAAGGGCACTCCGTTGCCTCACCCGACCCGGTGCCGCCGGTGCGGCATCTGTATGGGCTCGTGTCCCGAGCGGATCATCTCTTTCAACAACTATTCAGTGGACATGATCGGTTCGATGATCAAATCGATCCACGTGCCCGACGAGTACGAAGAGAAACCCCGCGTCATTGGTCTCATTTGCGAAAACGATTCATTTCCGGCCCTCGACATGGCAGGCCTCCACAGGCTGCAGTATCCGCCTTGGGTACGCTTTATACCTCTGCGCTGTCTCGGGTCGCTCAACCTGGTCTGGATTGCGGATGCCCTTTCAAAAGGAATCGACGGCATTCTTCTTTTCGGGTGCCGATTCGGTGACGATTATCAGTGTCACTTCATCCAGGGAAGCGAGCTTGCCAACACGAGGATGGAGAAGATTAAGGAGACGTTGGACAGGTTGATGCTCGAGTCGGATCGTATCCGAGTCGAACAATTGGCCATAGACGATTACCATAAGATTCCGGGGATCATAACAGAGTTCACCGAAAGGCTGGAAGAACTCGGACCGAACCCCTACAAGGGGTTCTAGTGTAGTGTTGCGTAAATTGGGTGACGAATTCTTGAGGACAAACGCCTGTCGGCGCCGTAGGGGCACCCCCTGTGGGTGCCCGGGCAGGCGCACGGGGGCCTGCCCTTACTCGTGTTGACACTTGTGTTCAATGTCCTGGGTTTGACCTGGGTCATCCCCCTAAACCCCGATTGGGGCGGGTTTCAAACCCGCCCTTGCGGAGATGATTCGATAGGGAACGAAAGATACGCCCGAATTTCAGACGGAAATTGAGGCAACAGCTATAGAACAGCGAAGGAAGAGTAATGGAAGTTCAAACACCTTTACTGGAAGTCAGCGACGCGATCGTTTTCTCCGGAGCGGAGACATTGTACTGGTGCATGCAGTGTGGTTTGTGTACCGGGACATGCCCGTGGAGATTGGTCCCGGGGAAGGCTTCAGAGGAATTCAACGTGCGGATGGTGCAGCGACTGGGGCAGCTCGGTCTCGAGGGCTTCGAGTCGGAAAGCTGCCTGTTCGCCTGCACGACGTGCAGGGCTTGTGTGAATAGGTGCCCGCGCGGAGTGGACATCATCGGCAACATCAGAGGAATGCGCAGCATGCTGGCCGAAGTGGGAACCATCCCGCCGAGCCTGAAACCCATCGCGGGAACTCTGCATGCCCAAGGAAATCCGTGGTCGGGCGAGAGGGGCAAACGCGGCGAATGGATGAAGGGTGTGGATGTGCCCGTCTTCTCCGAGGGTACGGAGTATTTCCTCTCCGTTTGCTGCACCTCGTGCTACGACGTAAGGAGCCAGAAGATCGCCCGCTCCGTGGTCAAGGCTCTGCAGGCTGCGGGAATCAGCTTCGGCATCATAGGGAACGAGGAGAGCTGCTGTGGAGAGTCCATCCGCAAGGTGGGCGATGAGGAGCTCTTTCAGAAACTCGCTCAGTCGAACATTGAACTGTACAACTCCAAGGGAGTGAAGAAGATTATCGTCACATCGCCTCACTGCTTGTACACGTTCAAGAATGAGTATCCGGAACTGGGCGGCGAGTACGAAGTGTATCATTACACGGAAATACTTTCCCAGGCCATCGCGGACGGCAAACTGAGTCTCTCCGGAGACGATGTGGGCCCCATCGCGATGCACGATCCGTGCTACCTTGGCCGTCACAGCGAGGTATACGATCCGCCCCGCAATATCATGAAGGCCATGCCGGGATCGGAGGTCAAGGAACTCGCCCGGCACCGCGACAACAGCTTGTGCTGCGGCGGAGGCGGCGGCAGAGTATGGATGGAAACCGCCGCGGGTGAACGCTTTGCGGAACTGAGGATAACCGAGGCCTTGGAAGCGGGCGCCAAAACGCTTGTGACTTCTTGCCCGTACTGCATCACCATGCTGGAAGACTCCTGCAACGTGATGGGCAAGTCGGGAGAACTGAAGGTCATGGACCTTTCGGAACTCGTGGCCGAGAAATTGTAGACTCTAGGGGCGGGTTTCAAGCCCGCCCCTACCGGTTTCCTCGTTCCCGTAGGGGTAGGCCCCCGTGCCTACCCGGGCTGCCATCCCGCGTTCTGCGCGGGACCCCTACAGCTCAGCCGTTCTTCTCGTTCCCAGGCTCCGCCTGGTAACGCCTGTCCTCCGGGCTCTGCCCGGTCTTTGACCCGGAAGCTCACCCTAAGCGCGTTTTCGGGGGACACGAAACCGTGTTTTGCCCCTCGGATCTCAGGGCAAAAACGGTATCATGTCCCCCCAAAACGCCCGATACCCCTGATAGTAACGGTCAATTCCGGAAAGAGCAAGACACGGAGGGCATGGCCCCAGGACCCTGTCTTAGTCCGAGCCAAGAATGAGTGATCACAGCAATAAGCGGTTTCTTCGGACAGGGAAGTGGGAATGGTGTATGACTGAAAGGGGATCGTCAGACCCACTTTCGTCCGATATGTGCGATGCCGCCGAC